>CALMFQ010000467.1 GCA_937863215.1 uncultured Pseudomonadota bacterium | reverse complement strand
TCGCAGACGCTGACACAGAACGTGATCGCCGGTCAATCGGCCCAGGCGGCAACGCTGATTGGCCGGCAGGTGCTGGTTCCGGGGAGTTCGCTGACGCTGGCCAATGGTCAGGCCAACGCCGCCATTGATCTATCGAAAGCAGCCGACAAGGTAACGGTCGATATCCTCGATGCGGGTGGCAACACCATCAGTTCGCAAGACCTGGGAGTCAAGCCGGCCGGACAGTTCTCGCTCACCTGGGATGGAACTGACAACAATGGCAATCATATGAAGGACGGCAATTATCAGTTCCGGGTCACCGCGACCAGTGGCGGTGAGCAGATTACCACCAAGACCATGGCGTATGCGCAGGTATCCAGTGTCAAGCTGGCTGCGGACGGTGTGAAGCTTGACCTGGGTTCGCGCGGTATCGTTGCGCTTGCCGATATCAGCCAGATCAAATAATAAGCAGGAGTAGCAGACATGGGTTTCCAACAGGGTTTGAGCGGTCTGAACGTATCGGCAAAGAATCTCGACGTGATTGGCAATAACGTTGCCAACTCGAATACCGTCGGATTCAAGAGTTCACGTACCGAGTTTGCCGATATTTTTGCTTCGACCATTGTCGGTGTTGCCGGCACGCAGGCTGGTATCGGCGCTTATGTATCGAAGGTGGCGCAGCAGTTTACCCAGGGCAATATCACCTCGTCGGCCAACCCGCTCGATATCGCCATCAACAACAATGGCTTCTTCCGTATGGAGTCTGCTGCCGGTGCGACTTCCTATACTCGTAACGGACAGTTCAAGCTGGATAAATCGGGATTCATTGTCGACAACGGCGGCAACTATCTGACCGGGTATGGTGTAACCAAGTCGGTCGATCCGCTGACTGGACTCGCCAAGGATGCCGCCGATCGCGGCCAGCCGCTGAGGGTGCGGATCGATCCTGGTGCACAGAATGCGCCGCAGGCAACTGGCGCCAGTGTCGGCGGGGAGCCGGGGGTTTTGTTGTCGCTGAATCTGGATGCCCGTGCCGTTACACCTACAGCCGCTTTTATTTCGACCGGCTCGACCGGGCCTGTTCCGGGGCCGGCGGTACTGGGCAAGCCGATTCCAGACCCGTCGTCGTACAACAGTGCCACCTCGATTACCACCTACGATTCCGAGGGTGGCCCGCACACGCTGACGACATACTATGTCAAAACCGCTACGCCCAATGAGTGGGACGTATACATGCTGGCCGACGGTACCAGTATGGGCAATGTAAAAGTGCTGGACCCCGCCAATGCGCCACAAACGCAAACCACCGCCAATGCGGCAATGCGGGTGGTATTTGATAACAACGGCAATCTGGTCGGCTACCGGGTGCCGGCAAATGCTGCTGCGGTGGCGGGTAATCCCAGCGGCGTGACCAATCTGGTTACCGCCCCGCCGGATATTCAGCTGGACCTGCAGGGGATTGCCGCTGAACAAACCACAATTAACCAGATTAAGGGTATCAATACCGTCGTTACCACTGGTGCCAATCCGACACTGACTTTCCCGCTCAGCTTCAAGAACAGCACCCAGTTCGGCAGCAACTTCGGCGTCGGTACCGCACGTCAGGATGGTTTTGCGCCGGGGCAGCTGGCGGGCTTTTCGGTATCGCCCGAAGGTGCGGTGCAGGTGCGTTATACCAATGGCCAGACCAAGACCTCGGCCTTTGTCCGGCTGGCGAACTTTGCCAATGCGCAGGGTCTGCAGCCGGCTGGCAACAACCAGTGGGTGCAATCCTATGCTGCCGGCGATGAGGTGACCGGCCTGCCGGGCGACGCCGGATTCGGCACGCTGCAATCCGGTGCGGTGGAGGATTCGAACGTCGATCTGACTGCCGAGCTGGTGAACATGATTACCGCGCAACGCACCTATCAGGCCAATGCGCAAACCGTGAAGACGCAGGACCAGATCCTGCAGACGCTGGTGAACCTGCGCTGATAACCGGGAGTCGCTAAGTGGATCGCATGCTCTATCTGGCCATGAATGGCGCGAAGCACCTGCTGGTTCAGCAGGCTGCCACCGCCAACAATCTGGCCAATGTGTCGACGCCGGGGTTTCGTGCCGAGCTGAATGCGTTCCGCGCGTTGCCGGTAGTTGGCGGCGGCATGCCGACCCGCACATTCGTGGTGGATTCGACCACCGGCTCGGATTTCACCGCCGGCGCCATGCAATACACCGGCCGTTCGTTGGATGTGGCGGTGCGCGACAAGGGCTTTTTCGCGGTGCAGACGCCGAATGGCGAGGCCTATACCCGCAACGGCGGTTTCGATATCGATGCCAACGGCCAGCTGAAAACCCGTAACGGTCTGCCGGTGCTGGGCGAGGGTGGGCCGATCACGGTGCCGACCGACGGCCAGATCATCATTGCCGAAGACGGCACGATTTCGTCGCGGCCGAACGGCGCGACCACCGGTGCGGTGGAAGTCGGTAAGTTGAAGCTGGTCAATCCGGCAGAAAAGGATCTGGTGCGCGGTGCCGATGGCCTGTTCCGCCAGTCCAATAACCAGCCGGCCGCTGCCGACCCGAACGTGCAAGTGTTTGCCGGCACGCTGGAAACCAGCAATGTCAGCGCTACCGAGGCGCTGGTCAACATGATCAGCAATGCGCGCCAGTACGAAACCCAGATCAAACTGATTTCCACCGCCGAACAGAACAGCCGTCAGGCGGCACAAATCCTCAATATCGGAAGCTGACAGACATGATTCGCTCGCTGTGGATTGCCAAGACTGGCATGGACGTGCAACAGACCAATATCGACGTCATCTCGCACAACCTTGCCAACATCAACACCAATGGTTACAAGCATTCGCGCCCGGTATTCGAAGATCTGATCTACCAGACCATTCGTCAGGCCGGCTCCCCGGCGGCGCAGCAAGGCCAGGTGCCGACCGGCCTGCAGCTCGGCGTCGGCGCCCGTACCGTTGCCACCACGCGCATCGATACCGAAGGCGGATTCCAGAACACCAACAACTCGTACGATATGGCGATCAGCGGCCAGGGATATTTCCGTGTGCTGTCGCCGGACGGCCAGACTACCGGCTATACCCGCGATGGCTCGTTCCGCCGCGATTCGCAGGGGCGGCTGACCATGTCGAACGGCTGGCTGCTGCAGCCGCAATTCCAGATTCCGCAGGATGCAACCAGCTTTAGTGTCGCTGCGGACGGGACCGCCAGTTACATGCCGGCCGGTGCGGTGAACGCAGTGCAACTGGGGCGTATTACCGTTGCCACCTTTGTCAACCCGGCCGGCCTCAACGCCAAGGGTGAAAACCTGTATCTGGAAACCGAAGCTTCCGGCGCGCCACAGGAGACCGATCCCGGCTCAAACGGCGCCGGCACGATTTATCAGGGCTATGTCGAAGCATCCAACGTCAATGCGACCGAAGAGCTGGTCAACATGATTCAGGCGCAGCGGGCGTACGAATTGAATTCGCGCGCGATCCAGACGTCCGATCAGATGCTGCAGAAGCTGACGCAGCTGTAAGCGTGGAGGCATGACATGAACAAGCTGATTCTGGCCCTGCTGGCGGCAATGCTTGCCGGCTGTGCCAATTCGCCGAAATCGATTGTGTATCAGCCGACCTCGGTACGGCCGGTAGCGCAGCCGGAGCCGTTGTACGGCAATGGCGCGATTTTCCAGTCCAACAGCCGTGGTTCGCTGTTCGAAGATCGCATCGCGCGCCAGGTGGGCGATGTGCTGACGGTATCCATTGAGGAAAAGCTCAGTGCCAAGACCAAGTCATCGAGCAATGCCAACCGTACCGGCTCGCTCAGCGGCACCATCAGCACGCCGCTGAATATGCCCTATCTGCCCGGCGCGCTGGAAAAGCTCGCCAATGCCGGCTACAAGCTGGATTCGGCCAACAAGTTCGACGGTAAGGGTGAAACCAATGCCGAGAACACTTTTACCGGCAATATCACCGTGACCGTGATCGAGGTGCTGGCCAATGGTAATTTGCTGGTCAGCGGCGAAAAGCAGATTGCGATTCACAACGAACACGAATTCCTGCGTTTTTCCGGCGTGATCAACCCGGCAGATATCAAGACCGGCAACCAGATTTCCTCGACCAAGGTTGCCGACGCACGCATCGAGCAGCGCGCCAACGGCGTGGTCGGTGATGCGCAGGATGGCGGCTGGCTGCAGAAGTTTTTCATGTCGGTAGCGCCTTACTGAGCGGAGCAGCCATGTCACTCAAACGCAAATTTTCCCTGCTTGCCTGCTGCAGTTTGCTGCTGGCTAGCTCCTTGGCCGTGGCTGCCAGCGATGTCGGCCAGCGTATCAAGGACATGGCAACATTGCAGGGGGTGCGCCAGAACCAGCTGGTGGGCTATGGCCTGATTGTTGGCCTCGACGGCACCGGCGACCAGCCGACCCAGGCGCCCTTTACGCCAGCCAGTATGCAGGCGATGCTTGACCGTCTGGGCATTCAGCTGCCACCGGGAACGACCATTCAGCCGAAAAACGTGGCGGCCGTGTCGCTGACTGCCAATCTGCCGCCGTTCGCCAAGCCGGGGCAGGCTATCGACGTGACGGTGGCATCGCTTGGCACTGCCAAAAGCCTGCGTGGCGGTACGCTGATCCTGAGCCCGCTGCGTGGCGTTGACGGGCAGATTTACGCCATGGCGCAGGGCAACGTACTGGTCGGTGGCGCCGGTGCATCTGCCGGCGGCAGCAGCAGCCAGGTCAATCACCTGAATGCAGGCCGCATTCCCGCCGGTGCAACGGTGGAGCGTGCCGTACCGACCCCGCTGGGACAGGGAGACTTCATCAATTACGAACTGACCCAATCGGATTTCACCACAGCCAATCGCATGGTCGATGTAATCAATCGTGCAATTGGTGCCGACACTGCGCGGGCATTGGATGCCAGGCTGATTCAGGTACGTGCGCCGCGCGACAGCAATGAGCGGGTGCAATTTATCAGCAAGGTGGAAAATCTTGCCGTTACGGCGGCAGAAAATTCCCCCAAGGTGCTCATCAACGCACGCACCGGCTCAGTGGTGATGAATCAGTCGGTGGCTCTGGATAGCTGCGCAATCGCCCATGGCAACCTGTCGGTAACCATCAATGCCAACAATAGTGTCAGCCAGCCCAATGCGCTGTCGCAGGGGCAGAGCGCCGAGGTGCAGAATGCCGATGTCAGCGTCAAGGCAGACAAGGGGCAGTTGGTGCAGCTGAGCAAGGGCGCCAAGCTGGCCGATGTGGTCAAGGCTTTGAATTCGATTGGCGCGACCCCGCAGGATTTGTTGTCGATCCTGCAGGCGATGAAGGCGGCCGGCGCACTGAAAGCCGAGCTGGAAGTGATCTGACCCGCACGCTCGCTGCTGGCAGGCCCGCTTTCGAGCGGGCTTTTTCATTGTCTGACCGGAACTGGCCCATTTCTTGCTTTTTATGGGATGAAGGCCGTATGAAAGGGCAGGACAATGAATCAGCGAATTTCCGGTAGCAGCATGCAGGCAATGGACCTTAGCGGCCAGTTGTCATACGACGTCCAGGGCTTGAATCAGTTGCGCAACAAGGCGCGCAGCGATGAAAAAGGCTCGATTCATGCCGTGGCCCAGCAATTCGAAGCCTTGTTCACTTCAATGATGCTGAAAAGCATGCGTGCCGCGGTCCCGGAAAGCGATCTGACCGGCAGCAGTGAAACCAGGATGTTCCAGGGCATGTTCGACGACCAGTTGTCGCAAAAGCTCGCTACCAAACATGGCTTGGGAATCGCCGATATGCTCGAGCGCCAGCTCGGACGCCAGGATCTGCTCAAGGCTGGCGATTTGCCCAGTACGCCGCGACAGTTGCCGTTGCAATGGCAACCGCATGCCTTGCCGGCAAATCGCGCCGCCAAGGTGCCGCAGAATGCCATGCCGACAACGGCTCCGGTGGTCGTGCAGCCCGCTGGCTCCGCAACCGCGGCTGCAGGCAAAACGTCGACGCCGTTGGCCGATTTCGTCAACAGCGTGATCGATCAGGCACGCAAGGCGGCCGAAGCGATCGGTGTTGCGCCGCACGTGCTGGCGGCGCACGCAGCACTGGAAACCGGTTGGGGCAAACGCAAGATCATCGATGCCGCCGGCAATGACAGCCACAATCTGTTTGGCATCAAGGCTGGCAAGGGCTGGAACGGGCCGGTGGCGAATGTGGCTACTACGGAATACGAAAACGGTAAGGCGGTGAAAAAGCTGCAGCAGTTCCGCGTCTACGGCTCTTACAGCGAGGCATTTGACGACTATGCTCGCTTGCTGAAAGGCAATCAGCGCTACGAGCCGGCGTTGAATCGGGGTTCCGATGCTCGCGGTTTTGCCGATGCATTGCAGAGTGGCGGCTATGCCACCGACCCGGACTACGCGAGCAAGCTGACTCGTGTCGCCGGTAGCAGGACCATGCAGCGCGCAGCGTTACTGGCTTACGCTCAGCCCGTCTGACGTGGCTTGCAGCTAAATTTTGCACGGTTCCTGCCGATAAATATCACTGGAAACACCCGTAGCTGGGGTGGGGAAGACGAAAATGGGATCTGGAGTTTTTGGAGTAGCGCTTTCTGGCCTGAACGCCGCTCAGTCGGGCTTGCTGGCAACTTCACATAATGTGTCGAATGCCAGTACTCCCGGCTACAGCCGCCAGGAAATTCGCCAGCAGGCCAGCCTGCCGCAGTTTACCGGTGGCGGTTTCCTTGGTCGTGGCGTCGAAGTGACCAACGTCGTGCGCGCCTACGACGATTTCCTGGAAAAATCCGTCCTCAGTGCCGATACCGCGCAGGGCTACCTGCAAGGCATGCAGCAGCAGATGGATATTCTGGACGGCATCGTTGCCGATCCGACGGTCGGCCTTTCGCCAGCGGTGCAGGACTTTTTCAAAGGTGTGCAGAACACTACGTCCAATCCTGCCTCGGTACCGTCGCGACAGCAGTTCATCAGCCTCGGCAACGCGCTGGCAACGCGTTATCAGCAACTCAACGATCGCCTGCAGGAGGTGCGGCAGGGGGTCAATGAGCAGATATCCACCACGGTTGCGCAAATCAATGCCTATGCCACCAAGCTGGCCGATCTGAACAACCAGATCAGCGCCGTATCGGGCTCCGGCAAATTGCCGAACGATCTGCTCGATCAGCGCGATGCGGTAATCGAAGATCTGAACAAGCTGGTCAAGGTAACCGCCACGCCGCAGGATGACGGCTCGCTGAGCGTGGTAATCGGCAGCGGCCAGTCGCTGGTGCTGGGCGGTGTCGCCAATACGCTGGCAGTTGCACCGGGGTTGGCCGATCCGCAGAATCTCGAAGTATCGTTTACCCAGGGCCTGATCAATGTACCGATTCCGACCAGCCTGCTGACCGGTGGCAAGCTCAGTGCGCTGCTCAACTTCCGTACCAATTCGCTGGATCTGGCGCAGAACTCGCTCGGGCGCGTGGCGATGGGCATGGCCAGGGCATTCAACGAGCAGAATCAACTGGGTATCGATCTCAACGGCCAGCCGGGGGGCGACATGTTCACCGTCGGCAGCCCGAACGTGATCTCCTATGCCAATAACGGCGGCACCGGCCTGATGAGCGCCAGCATTGCCTCGGTGGGTGAGCTGACTACCAGCGACTATCGGGTTTTCCGCACCGCCGCCGGTTACGATATCGTGCGACTGTCGGATAACTACAAGCAGTCGGTGGCTTCTGCCGGCCCGCTGAATACCACCATGGATGGCGTTACGTTTCAGTTGGCGTCGGGTACACCGAATGTCGGCGATTCGTTTCTGGTCCAGCCGACCCGCAACGGCGCGCGCGATTTCAAAATGCTGATCAGCGATACGGCAAAAATTGCCGCAGCGGCACCGATGCGTACCGAAGATATTGCCAGCCGGCCTACCGATCCGATCAAGCTGGTGTTCAACAATCCGCCGACCAGCTTCAGTGTGATCAACACCACCAATCAGGGTGTGTTGGCGGCCAACGTGCCATATGTTTCCACCGGCAATATCGATTACAACGGCTGGCGCGTGCAGATCACCGGCGCGCCGGCCGCGAATGACAGCTTCATCGTCAATAGCCAGGCCGCCAATCCGTCTGCCGGCAATAGCGGCGGCGCAACCATTTCGAATCCGCCGGCAGCATCGACCGTCAACAACAACCTGAGCAATACCGGCACCGGCCATATCAGTGCCGGCAGCGTCAATTCGCCGTACGACAAGGTTACGTTGAACTTCACGACCGCGACCACTTTCGATGTGATCGATAACACTACCGGCGCGGCGCTGGCTACCGGGCAGAACTTCGTTGCCGGCGGCAATATCGATTTCAACGGCTGGCGCATGCAGATCAATGGCGCGCCGGCCGCCGGCGACAGTTTCATCGTCGACAAGACCGTGACTTCTGCCGGCCCGCGCAATACCGGTATCGGTACCACTATCAGCGAAACCATTCCGGTGCCTCCGGCAACCGAATTCGTGCCAAGCCTGTACCCGGCTGCGCCGCCGCAATCGGCTTCGACCAACGTTCAGGCACCGGTGACTTTCCTGTTCACCAGCGCCAACACGTTCAAGGTCTACGATGGCAATACCGGTGCGGAAATTACCCCGACCAGCGTGCCGAGCATGAACCTTAACAATACCTCGGCCACTTCGCCGCTGCCGTATAATGCCGCCACCGGCTTTAGCTACAACTCGTCTACCGGTACCGCCATCGCCGTCAACGGCTGGTCGGTGAAGCTGACCGGCAATATCGCGGTCGGCGATCGCTTCCTGGTCGGGCCGAACGTGGCCGGCAACGCAGATAACCGCAACGCACTGGCGATGGGTAATCTGCAGACCATGAATATCATGTCCGGCGCCACTGCGTCGTTTCAGTCGGCCTATAGCCAGATGGTGAGCAAGATCGGCAATCAGGCCAGCGAAACCAAGATCGGCCTGCAGGCGCAGGATACGCTGGCAACCGAGGCGCACAGCGCCAAGAGCAGTTTTTCCGGCGTCAATCTGGACGAAGAGGCCGCCAATCTGATGAAATATCAGCAAGCCTATATGGCAGCCAGCAAGGTTATTTCGATTGCTCAGGAAGCCTTCAAGAGCATTCTGAATATCGGCTGAGGAGTGTGAACCATGTCGATGCGAGTCAGTACCTCAAACATATTTTTCCTCGGCGCCCAGTCGATCACCGCGCGCCAGGCTGACCTGGTCAAGCTGCTGCAGCAGCTTTCCACCGGCCGCAAGATTCTAACGCCGTCGGATGACCCGGTGGCGTCGGCGCAGATGCTGGAAGTCACCCAGTCGCAGTCGCGCAACGGCCAATTCCTGCTCAACGGGCAGGATGCCAATTCGGCGGTATCGATGAGCGAGAGCACGCTGCAGTCGGTAGTGGAGCTGCTGCACAACGTCAAGCAGCTGGCGGTCAACGCCGGCAATGCCACGCTCACCATCAACGAACGCAGCATGCTGCAATCGGAGCTGAGCTCCCGTTATCAGGAGTTGCTCGGTCTGGCCAATTCGACCGATGGCAATGGCCAGTTCCTGTATTCCGGCTATCAGGGCAGCACCCGCCCGTTCGAAGAAATCTCGCCCGGAGTCGTCGCCTATTTCGGCGATCAAGGGCAACGCCAGATCCAGATCAGCGATTCGCGAGCCGTGCCGGTCAGCGATTCCGGCCGCGATATTTTCCAGCGCATCAAGGAAGGCAATGGTTCGTTCGTTACCGAAGCATCGACCACTACCGCAAATACCGGTAGCGGCATCATCAGCCCGGGCAGTGTCACCGACCCGGTAAAATGGGCGACTGCCGGCTTCAACGGAGCCCCGGCCAATTTCAGTATCAAGTTCGATGTCAGCAACGCGGTTCCACCGGTCACGACTTACGATATCGTCGATAACACCCAAGGCATTTCGCTGCTGACCGGCGCTGCGCCGGCCGCTGCCGGCCCCTATGCCAGGGTGTATCAACCGAATGCGACAATCGATTTGCGCAGGCTGCCGACCGATCCGGCCGGGCCGGCATTCGATTATGGTGCGCAGTTTTCGATCGAAGGCGCACCGGCCACCGGCGACAGCTTTACCGTACGCGGCGCCAAGGATGTGCAGATTTTCGATACGCTGACATTGCTCGGTAAAACCCTGTCGTCCAACAAGTCGTCGCCGGCGCAGGCGGCGCAATACCAGAACCAGCTGAACCTGGTCATGCAGGGGGTGGACAATGCCCTGACGCGGGTAGCGTCGATTCAGGCCGATATTGGCACCCGGATGAACGAGATCGACTCGGTCGGGCAGAACAAGACCGATCTGAACCTGCAGTATTCGACCCAGCTGAAAGACCTCGGCGATCTCGATTATGCCAAGGCTCTTTCCGATTTCTCGCTGACGCAGACCTATCTGCAGGCGGCGCAGAAAACGTTTACGCAGACACAGCAGTTATCGCTATTCAAAGAACTGTAAGGTCTGCAGATGAAACAAGCCGGGATTTCCCGGCTTGTTTGTCATTCGCGGAATTCGATTTCCGCCGTTGCGTTTTCCCTTTGCCCGGTTGGTTCGTAGCGCCATTTCTTCAGCGCCGCAATGGCCGGGCGCGAGAACAGGCGACCGCCCTGGGCGCTGACGATGGTCACGTCGGTAACGTTGCCTGCCTCGTCGATAGCCAGCTTGGCGCGTACCGATCCTTTATGGATATCGGCGAGCAGCGCCTCGGGCGGAAAATCGGCTTTTTCGCGATATGCCAGCTTCAGGCCGGCTTTTTTCTCGGCCTTGGCTACCGGTGCCGCTTCTGCTTCCGCCTTCGGTGTGGCGACTGCCACTTCCACCACTGTACGCGCCGGCACGGCCACGGCTGGCGTTGGCGGGGCCGCCGGCATTACCGGTGCTGCCGCAGCGGCAACTGGCGCAGGTTGCGTCAGGGCCGGCAGTGAAGCTGCCCTGGTGGCTACCGGCGCGGCAGCCACGGGGGCCGGATTGGCGATTGCCTTGGTGGTCGGTGCCGGTTCGCTGGCGATAGCTTGCGGAGCCGATGGCTTAGCGGCGGCTGTCGATTCGACGGTTAGCGGAGCAGGCTTCGCTACTGCGGGTTGCGGCGCAGGTTTGCTTGCCGTTGTGTACGTTGCCGGCTGGGGCGTGTTTTTGGCTTTCGGTTGTGCCGGTTGCGCCGGGGCTCTAACGTTGTTGCGCGCGTTTGCCTCAGTCTTTGCGTGCGGCATTGGCGTTGCGCGTGGTGCTTCGGCCGCCGCCGGCTCATCGATGAAAATCGGTGCCGATTGCTGGTGCTGCGTGTTGTCCGCGATCGGTGCGTGAACCGTGTCCTGATTCACATGGCCGTGCCAGAGCCAGAATGCCGTTCCGGTCAGCGCCATCGCTCCAATCCCGACCAGCGCATGGACGATACGTTGCGGCTGCGCCTGGGCGGTGGATACGCGGCGCAGTTCCGGGGGGCGTGGCGCACTGGCCTTGACCTGCGGCGGCAGCGCAATGGTTGCGGCGCTCGGCTTGGTATGCACGATTTTCAGTGCTGCGCCGGTACGCTGAATCAGGCCGAACTGCTCCAGTTTTTCCAGATCGCGGTCGAAGCGCTCGCGCGAGTAGTGTGCTTCTTCGGCGGCAAACAGGCGTTCGATTTCGCCGATGCTGGTCGAAGTGCCGCAGCAGCGCAACATCTTGCGTTGCGGCAGGCTGAGGCCGAGTTTCGGTTGGGTCAGTTCGTCGGCACCGGCGTCGGTGCGCTGGAATGCCGTGGCGGCATGGGCATTGGACATTCTGTTTCTCCTCGTATTGCTGCAGGCAGGGCCGATGTTTTGCGACTGTCATGCAATGCGGCCGACGAATGTTGTAGTTCTATCCTGATATCATACAAGAGTTTTTGCTCTAAGTGGCGGATTTTGTTTCAAATCAGCAACCAAGCCGTGGGAACGGGGCGGGGTGGCGCGGCACATGCCGGTATGGCATTGCGTTTCAGGCTGTCAGGATCAGTGCGGAAAACAGAATGGCTTCGAGAAGTCGTTGCGCCAGCCCGGCTGGCAGCCACCGCGGCGGCAATTGCAGCGCCAGCAGCAGCGATAACGCAAACCATCGTATTGCCGTGGCCGGTGTGGCATGTGCCGGGAGCAGAAACAGCGCACCCAGGCCGCCCAGATATTCGAGCCCGCCGCACAGCAGATGCATTACCTGTCTTGGCCGGCGGCGATTGTCCAGCGGCCAGACAACGGCACCCAGATAGCCGGCTGCCAGTGCGGTGGCCAGCAAGCGGTGTGCAGAAAATGAAGCGGCGTGCCATGCCAGCCAGGTGCAACCCAGCCCGACCGGCAGGAAAATGCCGTAGTTGGCGCACCGCGCATGTGGTGCGCCTGCGGCGCCGAGTTCACTGAGCGTCTGGCGCAACGCCGAATAGCCGGGGCTGATGCGGCCCAGCCATGTCGTGCCCAGCGCCAGATACAGCGCGCAACCGGCAGCGATCCATGTGCTCGACATTCCCGCTCCGGCGTACTGTGGGTCAGGCGAACCAGTTGAGCAGACCGTCCAGACCGACGTAGGTCAATGCGTAAGCCGCTTGCTGACGCACAATCGGCTTGGCGTGATAAGCGATGCCGACGCCGGCTTCGCCGAGCATTTTCAGATCGTTGGCGCCGTCGCCCAGCGCAATCACCTGATCCGGTCGCAGGCCGAGTTCAGTGCGCAGCTTGATCAGCCAGTCCTGCTTGGCCTGTGCGTCGAGAATGCTGCTGGCGACCTTGCCGGTAAGTTTGCCGTCGACGATTTCCAGCAGGTTGGCGTGTGCCTGGGTCAGGCTCAGCCGTGCCTGCAGCCGTTCAGTAAAGAAAGTGAAACCGCCCGATACCAGCAGGCTTTTCAGCCCGGCCGCGTGTGCGGTCTGCAACATGCGTTCTGCACCCGGATTGAGCTGCAGCCGTTCCTCATACACCCGGCCCAGCGCCGATTGATCCAGCCCCGCCAGCAGCGCCACACGCTCGCGCAGGCTCTGGGCAAAATCCAGCTCGCCGCGCATCGAACGTTCGGTGATTTCCGCGACTTTATGCTTGATGCCGAGCATATCGGCGATCTCATCGATACATTCGATATTGATCAGCGTCGAATCCATATCCATCACTACCAGACCAAAATCCGACAGCTGCTTCGCCGGGTCGATGTAGGCGTAGTCGATGTTCTGTTCATCGCAATAGGCGCCAACGGCATCCTTGCTCACAGCATGGCTATTCGGCAGGCGGAAAGCCGGGTAGGGGCTGGATTCAATGGCCTCGACGGTACTGCTGCCGGCCAGTTGCGCGATGTGTTGCGCCTGATCCTGGGTGAGGGAATAGGACTGGATGACGAGTTTCATAAGAATTTTCTACAGGTTGACTACTGAGTTCAAATATTACACAAAGGCTTTGCTCCTCCCCCTTCAAGGGGGAGGGTGGGAGGGGG
>CALMFQ010000466.1 GCA_937863215.1 uncultured Pseudomonadota bacterium | reverse complement strand
CGGGAGCTAGTGTTGCCTGGCGTGCGTGCGGCGTTGCGTGCGGCAATTGAAAACGTGCGGTTGGCGCGGCCGTTCGACATCAATGGCTGGGTATTGTTGCCGGATCATATCCATGCCATCTGGACCTTGCCGCCGGATGACGCGGATTTCGCCACCCGCTGGCGCCTGATCAAATCCCACGTTACCCGGCACTGTGCTTTTCTCTTTACCCCGGAATTTCAAACCCGCCGCCGCGAGGAGAAACACTGCGGCACGTTGTGGCAACACCGTTACTGGGAACATCTGTTGCGCGACGAGGCTGACCTGCGCAACCATCTGGACTATCTGCACTGGAATCCGGTGAAACACGGGCTGGTGCAACGGGTGACCGATTGGCCATGGTCGTCGTTTCATCGTTATGTGGCACAAGGCGATTATCCGCCGGATTGGGGGCTTGGCGCCTAACCTTGCCGCGTTGATTGTGCGGGTTTCGCTGGCGCGAGACCCGCACTACCTTGATCTCCTCTGCAAGCCGCTCTGGTATTGCCTCGCAGCCTTGCCTGCAGCCCAATAGGGACGGGCATCGCAAGGCCATGGCTTGATCCTTTGGTTATTTTTGATGCAAACTGTCATCAATTCTGATGTTGGAGTTGAGCATGCGAACAACGGTAACGATTGACGACGATTTGTATGCCAAGGCGCTGGAGCTGGCTGACCCCTTGATGGACAAGGCCGATCTGTTCCGCGAGGCGATCAAGGTGTTTGTGCGGGTGCAGGCGGCCAAGCGGCTGGCGGCGTTGGGTGGCACGGCTCCGGAGATGGCCGAGGTGCCGCGTCGGCGTGGCGATGAGGCTGCGTCGTGAGTGTGTTGGTCGATACTTCGGTGTGGGTCAATCATTTCCGCAACAGCGATGCGGCACTGGTTGATCTGCTGCTGAGCGACCGGGTGCTGACCCATCCGCTGATTCTGCTGGAAATCGCCTGCGGCACGCCGCCCGCTCCGCGCGGCAATACCCTGGCGGCCCTTGGCCGGCTGCAGCCAGCCAATCAGGCGAGCTTTGATGAGGTGGCCGCATTTATCGAACGCGAGCAATTGTTCGGGCTCGGTTGCGGTGCGGTGGATATTTCGCTGCTGGCCTCGACGCTGATTACGCCCGGCGCTACGCTATGGACGGCTGACAAGCGATTGCTTGCCTTGTGTCAACGTTTTGATATTGCCTACCTGCCCGGTTTGCATTGATGGTTGGCTGCAAGCCGCTCTGGTATTGCCTTGCAGCCTGGTCTGCAGACCAATAGGGGCGGGCGTTGCAGGGCTGTGCCTTGGCTGCAGCCCTGTCGGTCGGGTAAATTGTGTCAACCCGCTCTGCGCACTTACGCCTTCTTCACACCCCGCACCGACCAGTGGCATTTCATGCCGAGAATCTTGAAGTACTTGATTTCTGCAAGCTCGAAACCCAGCGATTTGAGCAGTTCCGGGTAATCGTAGATCGGGTGCACGGCGTTGTCGGCGGTCAGTGCGTAAAGCGATGCGGCGATGTACCAGTAGGCTTTCTGAAAGCCGCGGTAGAGCGCATTGCCTTCCTTGGGGTTGACGAAGTCGCCAATCACCAGTGAGCCGCCCGGTTTGACGAAGCTGGCGATGTGGGTGAGGATTTGCTTCATCATGTCCGGGTTGAAGACGTTGAGGAAGTAGTTGGCCATCACCATGTCGTACTGGCCGGGGCGCTGCACGTTGAGAATGTTGTCGTTGACGATCTCGATCGGCGTGGCCGGTTTGGCCCGATCGATCTTGCGCTGCATGAAGTTGATCATGGTTTGCGAAATGTCGACGGTGGTGACGTTGATGCCGCGCTTGGCGCCTTCAATCGCTTCGGTGCCATGGCCGGCGCCGGCAATCAGCAGTTTGCTGCCGGGTTTCAGGTGCTCCAGCATCGAGACTTTGCAGCGCGGAATCTGCCCAAAGCTGTAGAGGCTGCCGGTGATTTCGTATTGAAACCCCATCAGCCAGTATCCGTCCTTGATGGCGTATTGCTTTTCCATGTGTGCCCCTTCACTTTGTATGTAATTTGCATGTTTGAGTTTTCGCTCTAACTTGTAATGGAATCGGAGCCGATCCGTCAATTGGTTTTTGTCGCCAGACGCTTCATCCGGCACGATGCGCTGCGCTTCGATCACGCTCTGCCTGTGCGGCAAGCCGCTCTGCCATTGCCTTGCAGCCTTGCCTGCAGCCCAATGGGGGCAGGCGTTGCAGGGCAATGTCTGGGCAACGGTATAGTCGGTGGATGAGGCGGGCCGGTTTCCGGTGGTCATTGCTACAATTGGCGATCCAACATTCTCCGGCTTGCTCCATGTCCAAACACGCCAACTGCATTTTCTGCGCCATCGCCGCCGGCAAGATTCCCGGCGAAATCATCTACAAAACCGAGCAGGTGATGGTGTTGCTCGACGCTTTTCCGCTGCGCCCCGGCCATCTGCTGGTGATTCCGTTGCAGCACGCGGAATTTATCGAAGACCTGCCGGCCGCAGTGCGCGACGATTTGATCCTGCAAGGCGCAAAGCTGAGCCGGGCGGCGATCCGCGGTGGCTTTGGCACACCGGCCACGCATTGGTTGTTGAATAACGGCAAAGCCGCCAGCCAGCATGTGCAGCACGTGCATCTGCACATCATTCCGCGCAGCGGTGGCGATGGCCTGGCGATGGGCTGGCAGTTTTTCACCCGCTTCCTCAACCCGTTTGCCGCTGTCGGCCGGGCGCAGCGGCTGCAAGCACAGGCGGAGCGCTGGCGTCAGGCGCTGGCGCAGATTCCCGCTGCCGGTTAAAACAGGTAGGGCTGCAAGCCGCTCTGGCATTGGCTTGCAGGCCGGCCTGCAGGCCGCATCGGTATTGACTTGCAACCATGCCCGCAGATCCGGTTTGCGCTGTGCTGTTCCTGTCGGGCGGTTTTCCGTTGTGGCGGCGCCGATTTGGCTGATCCCGGACAAGGCCCGGGGTCTGGACGCTTGGTTACAATGCCGCCGACTTTGTGAACAGCTCAAGGATTGTCGCTATGAAACTGTTGTTTGCCCGCCGTTGGCGGCCTGTTGCCGGGGTGATGGGGCGTCGTTATTGCTGGGGCTGGCCGGATGTAATGGTGGTGGCGGCGATGCTGCTGCGCCGGGCGGCGCGGCGGTGGATGCCTCCGGAGGGACTGCCGCTGCTACCGTCTGGTATGACTATTGGGTCAACGGCACGCAGTTGCGCTCGCTGCCGCGGGAAGATTTCAGCGCCGTGCCGACCAGCCTGGGGGCCTATGCCGATGCTGCCTATTTCTGGTTGTATACGCCGGTTTCCGGCAGTGGCGCGACCAGCGGGCTGGATAACCGCAATTCGGTGCTGCTGTATATCGCCAACAACCGCTTTTACCGGCTGGCAAGCGCCGGGGTGACTCGCCCGGCGCCGATCCAGGTGTCGAGCGAAGCCGCGGCCAATTCGATATGCGACTGGCACGATCCACAGCTGAATACCCCGAACCTGGAGCTGGCAACGTTTAAATACCGCATGCCGGGCAAGGATCAGAAATGCCTGACCGGCGACGATGAATATCGCGAAATCCGGCTGGGGATGGCGGCGGCAGAGGCTCCGCTCAATGTCGGCGTCGATCGGTTCCGGGCGGACGAGCAATATGCGGCATCCGGAACGCTGAGCGGCTATCTGGTGGCCGCGGCCGCCGGCAATATTTACTGGTATGACGCCAGTTTTGCCAATCCGCGCCAGCTTGCCGCTGCGGCGGGCGTTGACGATTCGTATGCCGATTTCCGGCTGCTGGGCAGCTCGCCGGATGGCCGCTACCGGCTGCTCGAACTGTTTACTTCCGGGGTGTATCTGTTCGATAGCGGCAGCCAGAAATTGACCAAGGTGATGGATCGTGGCTCGATCGACACATTGGGATATCGCAACGGATATTTCTATTTATCCGCTTCTGCCAGCCAGACCGGCAACACGGTCTATCGGGTGCCGGTCGATGGCTCGACGGTGGCGCAGCAGGTGCTCGGCGTAGTGGAAAAAGTGATCGGCGTTGCCGGCAACTCGCTGCTTTATCGCCAGACCGGCGCTGGCGGTGTCGAGATCTACGCACTGGATCTGACAGTGGCCGGGGCCCGCCCCGGATTGATCAAGACCTTGGCTACCGTAGACGAGGTGGCACCGCTGGCCGGCCGGGTGTATTACACCGCAACCGTTCGCTCTGGCAGCAGCGTATCGTCGGCCAGGGCCGGCTCGTTCAAAACCGACGGTAGCGACGAAGTGGTATTCGATGGCGCAGTCTGGGCGGGGAACGACCTCCGCAACGGTGTGCAGCCCGATTATCCCATGCTGGCATTGGATCGCTTGTATCTGGCCCAGGGCGTATCGTTCTCGGCCAAGGCGGAATGGACCGGCGGCAACCTGAGCTGGGTGGATGCCAATACCGGCCGCATCGGCGGCGCCATCGGCGCGATGCCGGCCAATATCTACGCTTACCGGTTCGCTTCGCTGGATTCGGGCTCCACTGTGCTGGGGCTCGGCTATTCGGCAGATGGCTATACCACCTACTATCTGCGCGCCAATCGGGCGTCGGGCAAGGTGGTATCGGTCGATCAAAGCTCGACTGGCTACAACTACAACTGGAAAGGCGACTGGAGTATCGCGCGCTGAGTATCGGA
>CALMFQ010000465.1 GCA_937863215.1 uncultured Pseudomonadota bacterium | reverse complement strand
ACCGGCAGCATCATGTCAATCACTCGCGCCTCGGCCGCATCGGTCTTTGGCTGGGTGATGTTCAGGAACACCGTGGAGCGCGTCTGGGCGGCTGTTTCGTTGCTTGCGCCAGGCTCCTTGCTCAACTCAGCGCGGTTATGGTCATCGATGCCGTTGTATTGATCCTCGTCCTCACGCCAGATGGTTTCGATACCGCATTGCTGGCGGCCATCGACGGCCTCTTTGCGACGGCGCACAACCAGATTGGTCAGCGCGGCAATCTGCTGCAGGCGTGCCGCTTCCTCCCGCTCATGGTCGGGATGGTCGTATTCCATGTCTTGCATCAGAGTCCTATGGTTCTATCGAGCGGCGCATAGCCGGTTTGTGGCCGGCGTTGCTGCGTTTGGGGTAGGGCAAACTTGCTGCACAAATATTGAGTCGCATCATGGATGTGACTGTATTGATTCTTTTCCGGCGTTTCGGTGTAACGCTCATCACCCGCAACCTGCAGCCGGCGATAGCGATAGCCACCGTTGAAGCCCTTGCGCAGCACCTTGCACGTCGGGCTGATGATCATGCCTGGCTCGCCATCCAGCAGGCGCGACAGCGGATTGGCCACCGCTTCACGGCGTGGCGTGAAATTATTGGTCTGCGCCGGAACAATCAGGATTCCGGATTGCTGCACCAGCTGGAAGCTCGTCCGCTCATCACCGTCACGTGCCACGCCGGCCGGGTCGCCCACGGCCTCGATGTAGTTGTTATCCCGCCCAGCCTTCTGATCCAGACGCCACTGCGGGTAGTACATGCGCAGATGCGGCACCACCACCTGGCGGCAGAAGTTGCCAATGCCAATATCGGTGCCAATCAATTCGTCAATCACGCGGATCTGCCCGCGCAACGTCAGCTGGCCAATGATGGCGGCTGGCGTCAGGCCGAAGTCAAAGCCCAACACCAGCGGCAGGCCAGAAATCGGCCGCAATGGCTCTTTCGCGCAGTGGATTGCGTCGTTGTATTCCGGATAAACCGGCTTGCCGTCCATCACGCTGCCATACCTGCCATGCACATACACATCCACCCAAATCTGTGATTTACCCGCCTGCAGGTTTTCGTAATAGTTGCGCGGCAGGTTGCCTTTGTTTTCCGCCTCGGCAGACAGGCCAGACGGCTGCTTGTAGAAAGCCCAGCCAGCCGGGCAATCTTCCTCGGCCAGCTTGTACCACCAGTGATCATCGTCTGGCGGGTTGGTATCCATAATCACGCCGAACCACGTTGGCCACTGGTCGGCCGGCACATCGTCCGGCTTGTCTCGCTTGCTTGGGTAGCGCCCGACACGGCCAGTTGCCGCATCCACAATCGCCTTCGGCACACTGCGCGCTTCATTGATCCAGACGCCTGTTACCTCAAGCGACAGCAGCTTTTTAACGTGGTCGGGTCGATCCAGCGCCAGAAACAGCACTTCGATTTCAACGCGGCCAAGTTCAGGCTCGTTGAATGCGATGGCATGCGTAATCGGCGCATCCCACTTCATCCGGCCAAATACATCCTCCGGGAACCAATCCAGCCACGTTTTAATGGTGGTGGATTTCAGCTCAGGATAGGTATTGCGGATGATTGCCCAGCGCGTGCGGCGCACACCGTCACGGCCCGGCGCCTGCTCACAGCTGCGCATCATGATTTCAGCGCAGCAAGCCACCGACTTGCCAGAGCCAATCGGCCCCATGATCCCGCGCACCAGATCCGTACCGTTGTTCATGAACGCTTCGGAATCAGGCCCGCCCGGCTCGAAGCTGGCGAGAACCTGCTCACTCATCCGGATTGCTCCTGCGGCGGCTCATGTTGAGCACTATTGTTTTGCCGTCCTGCTTGTCCTGCTTGTCGTCCAGCGAAAACGCCTGGCGCTCGACCGCAACAAGGTTTTTCATCGCAGCCGACAGATCCAGCATCGCCCGCGCCCTGGTGGGCAGGCTGATTGCCTTCATCATCT
>CALMFQ010000464.1 GCA_937863215.1 uncultured Pseudomonadota bacterium | reverse complement strand
GTGCACATACCTGCCTGGACATCGCGACCGCCATGTCCGAACATACAATTGATGCATGTCAAAAGAGCTATGAATATTTCATTGCGCTACCGCCGAAGCATGTCATGCTGAAAAATATACTTTAGGTATGTCTTGATACAGGCTTTAGGGTGGTGGAGCCTGCATTGTCGGAATTCTGCGATCCGCAAATGGAATTAATGTGGCAACTGTGCGACAAATCGGCATCGCCTTGTTCGGCCTGCTTCTCGCAATGCTTGCGCAAGCGGATGCCTTGCCGGGCCGGAGGGTGGCGCTGGTAATCGGCAACGGTAATTATGCCAAAGAGGGCGCGCTCAGAAATCCTGTCAATGATGCGCGCGACATGTGCGCAAAACTGAAGTCCCTGCAATTTGAAACATTGTGTTATCTGGATATCAAGACACGTCGGGAGTTCAAGGCCCGGATCCAGGAATACGTCGGTAAGCTGACAAATAGTACGGCCGGGCTGTTTTATTATGCTGGCCACGGTATTCAGGTAAATGGCGAGAACTATCTTATTCCTACGCACATCGAGCTCAAGTCGCAGGTCGATGTCGAAGACGAGGCGGTGAGTGTCAATTATCTGATGGCTCAACTGGATAGCGCAAAGAATCCCTTCAATATCGTGATTCTCGATGCCTGTCGCAACAATCCATGGGCGCGCGGTTTCCGCAGTATCAGCCGGGGGCTGGCGGCAACCAATGCTCCGGAGGGCTCGATCGTGCTGTATGCCACGGCGGCCAACGAAGAGGCATTCGATGGCAGTGACAAGAACGGTACGTTTACCAAGCATCTGCTTACCCATCTGGGAACCCGCGGCATTACGGTGGAACAGCTGATCAAGCGGGTAAGCGCCGGGGTGCAGAAAGAAACCCTGGCGGAAGTCGGACACAAACAGACTCCTTTCGTCTATTCGTCGTTTACCGGGGAATTCTGTTTTGCCGGCTGCGAGCAGCCCGAGGCGCCGGATTCCGCCAGTGTGAAGGCTAAATCCAAAAAGGCGCTGGCAGCGGAAGAGGAAGCTGCCAGAAAACAGAAGCAGGAAATGGAAGCGCTGCGCAGCGGCAATGAAGCGCTAGAGCGGCGCATGAAGGAGTTGAATCGGCAACAGGCGGAAATCGAGGCCGCACGCAAACAGCAGCAAAGCGAACGGAACAGGAATACGCCGAACAGCAAGCACGAATTCGTACCCCCTGCCTTTTAGGCTGGCAGTAACAAGTCATTGCCGGCCCTTGATTGTGAATGCAGAAACCCGTCTTTTGCAGTAACCACGTCAATAACAATGGGAGAAAAACATGAAACCTGTTTTGCGCACCACCCTGGGCATGCTGCTGGCTCTGCCGGTATGTTCCCTTGCCGATTCTCCGCAGTTTGAACTGCCTGTGCAGCTTTCCGTTGGTCTGAAAGCGTTTGCGACTTATCTGGATGAGCCGTTGTTTACGCTGGATGATGGCAATGTGCAGGCGATCCGCTCGAAAAAGCAGGAGGTATTGCTGATTCCTACCCTGTCTGCGCGCTATGACAAATTCTTTGCCACTGCAAGCTATTCGCCGTCGCATTCTTTCAGGATGGAAACCCCGCGCGAGAACATCACCGAATATGCTCTGCGCTCGGGGCAGGGCGCTCTTGCCTCATATAGCCCGACTTTCCGCTACGACATCACCATCAAGCGCGAGGAGCAGGATGTCAATTTCGGTTATGCGCTGCTGCCGTCGGCTTCAGCCTCGGTCGGCTACAAGAAGATCAAATATAACGGTACATATAACAGTGCGCGGATCGAGGCTGGAGGCACCAGTTATGCCCAGGATTGGGGCACCAAGATAAATTACCTGTATCAGGGGCCGACCGTCGGCTTTGCCGCCACAGCTCCGCTTGGCAATGGCATCAGCCTGTATGGCAATCTGGCCATGGGCGTGGGATTCAAGTTGAAGATCGACGACAGGTCGAGCAGCGCCGACTACAACGCACATGAAGTCGGCTTGTCCTATGTGTTGCCGGTCAAAGCCTGGCCGATGAAATCGCTGCTCACCACGCTGGGTTACCGGGGGCAGAGCCTTACCAGTAAAA
>CALMFQ010000463.1 GCA_937863215.1 uncultured Pseudomonadota bacterium | reverse complement strand
TTGCCCAGCCCCTGCGGCAGACAGGCAGGCCGGGCCGTTCGCACAGACACACCGTACCTGCAGACATACCCGGCAAACCCGGCCTCGGCCACACGGATGGCCAGCGGACCGCTGGCGCACAGACTGGCAAGTCGCCGTATTTTCAAGAAAAACAATCTTCTTAGTATAACATAGACCCCATACCAAACAAATGTAGCGCCAACCGCATGTCCAGCAACGCAAAATCCGCCGACCTCCGCAGCATCGTCCTGTCCCGTTTCTGGTTCAAGGCATTCGGCACGTCGGCGTTCACTTTTGTTTTCTTTGTCGCCTATCTGTTCCTGCTCCAGCATCCGCAATCGGCGGTCAGTACCGTGCCCGCCACCTGGCTGGACGACGCAATCGGCTTCCAGCCGGCGGCGCTGCCGGTGTATCTGTCGCTGTGGGTATATGTGTCGCTGCCGCCGCTGATCATGCGCACGCGCAGCGAAATCGTCGACTACGGCGTACGCATCGGCACGCTGTGCGCCACCGGGCTGGCGGTGTTCTATTTCTGGCCGAATGCGGTACCGCCGGCACATATCGACTGGGCACAGTATCCCGGCATGGCGTTTCTGAAGAAAATCGATGCCGCCGGCAACGCCTGCCCGTCGCTGCACGTCGCCACCGCGGTGTTTTCATCGCTGTGGCTGTTCTGGCGCCTGCGCCATCTCGGGCTGGGGTGGATGCTGCAGCTGCTGAATATCGCGTGGTGCGTCGGCATTGCCTATTCGACACTGGCCACCAAGCAGCACGTCGCGCTCGACGTATTCGCCGGCACTGCGCTGGCGCTTGGCCTGGCGCAGCTGACCGGAATCCGCGACCATGCGTACGGGCGCAGCCAGTGGCTCAGACTGCGCGCCGCACCGGCCTGAGGCGCCGGTCGCTCAACCGATTCGCCCCCTGCTCCGCAAGCCGCTCTGGATGCGGCCTGCAGCCTGGCCTGCCAGCCAGCGCCACAGCGGCTTGCAGACGAGCGGCATGCAGCTGCATCGTGACGGCAACATCCTTCAGCGCCAGACTCCAGCGCAAACGGCCCGGATTCAGGCACGCCGCGCCAGCCAGCGGCCGAACCAGCTGCCGGCCTGCGGTTTGCCCAACGCCTGATCCAGCGCATTGACGTTGTTGAGCAGCAGCATCTGCTCGCTGCGTGCCGTGCGTCGCCCTGCGAACAGCAAATGATCGCCCGCTTGCAGCCGGGTGGCGCCATCCGGCAGCAGTAACAGCTGCCGGTCGGCGCGCTCGATCAGCAACGGCAGCGACGATATCCCGCCATCTCCGGTCAGCACGCCAAGACCGATAGCTTCTCCGTGGCGCAACGCCTGCTCCAGCGCCGGCGCGCCGGCCGTATCGAGACGCACGCTCCACACCTGCGGCACGCGCGCACCGCACAGCGCCAACAGCCGCTCGGCCAGCGTTGCCGCCCAGTCGTTCGATTGCTGCCTGACCAATTGCAGAAAGCGCTCCAGCAGCGGTGCGGTGAGGATCGCGACGCAGGCCTGCGCCACCACCTGGCTCGGCACCAGCGTGTAATCGTCGGGAAAGGCTTCGAACAATAGCGCGTTGGCCGCCTGATTCTGCCGCATCACCACGTACAGCGCCGGATTCAGCTCGCGCGCCGTCATCGCAATCGCCAGGTTATTGCTGTCGCTGGAGGTGCCGGCGACAATGCCCACCGCCTCGGCCACACCGGCCATGCGCAGGCAGTTGGCGTCGTTGCCGTTGCCGGTAACCACGCGATGGCCGGCGTCATCCGGCACCCGCGTTTCAAGAATGGTCAGCGCTTGCCCCTCGGCCTGCTGCAAGCGGCTCGCTACCGCCCGGCCAAAGCGACCGTAGCCGCAGACGATCCAGGCACCGAGCGGCGGCCGGTGCACCTCGGGCAACTCGCTGCCAGCCAGCCCGGTGAGGATTTCACACAGCCGCAACGAGGCCGGCGCCCGCAATGCCAGCGCCAGCGAATCGGCAAAAATCTCGAACGGATTGATGATGTGATCGGCGCCGAACGACGCCATGTTCGCCGCCACCTGCTGCCGGTCGGTGCGCGCCAGCACCGGGATCTCCGGATGCAGCAGCCGCACCGCGATGGCAATGTTCAGATTGCAGCTATCGTCGTCGGTCAGCGCCAGCACGCCGCGACACTGCGGATGGCGCAGCCCGGCCAGCAGCAGATTGGCCGGCTGCGCCGCGTCGGCAGCCAGCGCCGGGGTATCGGTCTTGAAATCCTCCAGATCCAGCTCCTGCACCCGCTGTTCGCGGCTTTCCAGCACCACGAAACGTTGCCCGAGCCGATCCAGCGCATGGCACACCAGCCCGCCGGTTTCGCCGCAACCGCAGATCAGGTAGAACGGCTCGCGCAGCGCCCGCACCCGCCGGGCAAAGCGCGCCGTGATCAGCGCACTCTGGAAGCCCTTGTCCTGCAACAACGCCAGCAGCGTCACGATCGAATACGACCAGCCGATCACCGTCAGGTAGATCGCCAGCGTAACCCACAACCGCTGCGCATCGGAAAAGGCCGTGGGAATCTCGCCAAAACCGATGGTGGTGGCGGTGTAGCTGACGAAATAGAAAGCATGGAAAAAACTCAGCGGCGGCGCCGGCTTGCCGGCGGCATCGACACCGGCAATCAGCGTCAGGCCGCACACCGCAATCGCGTAAATGGCGATCAGCACGATCAGCGGCGCGCGCATGCGCCGCAGGATGATGAAAACGATGCTGTTGATCTGGCTCATCGCCGGCCGCCGCCCAGGCTCAGCGACGCAACATCACGGTTTCGGCAATCAGCAGCACCACCGACACCACGTTGGCAAACAGCGCGCCTCCGGACAGCGACACCACGCTGGCAGTGTTCACCGCCGTCATGCCTTCGCCGCTGACATGCACCACCACCGCCCACAGCACCGCTGCGGCAACCAACTGCAGATCGGCCACCAGACTGGTTGCCAGATGCACCGCGCCGATCTGCGTGCGGTCGCCGAATTTCAGCACCGTGGCCACCAGATTGACCACGATAGCGGCAAACAGCTCGTAGACGTTGTGATACTCCGGCCGGCCGAGATCGCCGATGAAAAAACCGAAATTCAGCGTTGCCGCCAGCAGGATGAAAAAACCGAATACCACTTTTTCCAGATTCATGCACAGCTCCGCAACCAGATGGGTATAAACAATCGTTACCGACAGGATAGATCAATCGCCGGCGCGGCGGTGCGGCGGTGCGGGTGCTGCAGGCAGTTGATGGTGTATGGTGAAAGCCAGCCAACCCGCGTTCGTGCCCCGCCATGCGCCAATCCTTTTCCGCCTGCCTGCTGTTGTGGTGCGCCTGTAGCAGCGCCGCCGCCCCCGAACCGCCACACGCGCCGGCATGGCAGCGGCTCGACCGGCAGGTCACCGAGCTATATAGCCAGCAGCAATACCGGCGCGCCGTGCCGCCGGCCCGGCAGGCGCTGCGGCAGGCGCAACGCCATCCAGCAGACCACGCGGCGCTGGCGCGCAGCCTGAACAATCTCGGCCTGCTGTACAAGCTGCAGGGCCAGCCGGCCAAAGCCGAGCCGTTATTCCGGCGTGCCCTGCCGCTGGCCGAGCGGGCATTCGGCAGCGATCATCCGGCCGTGGCCGCCTGTCTCAACAATCTGGCCACGCTGATCCACGCCCAAGGCCGCCACGCCGAGGCCGAACCGCTGTACCTGCGGGCGCTGGCAATCCGCGAACAGGCGTTTGGCCCGCACCATCCCGACGTGGCGCTCAGCCTGAGCAATCTTGGCGTTCTCTATTTCGCCATCGGCCAGCCCCAGCGGGCCGAACCGCTGCTGTTGCGCGCGCTGGCGATCCGGCAGCAAGCACTGCCGGCCGGCCACCCGGACATTGCCGCCAGCCTGCTTAACCTGGCAGCGCTGTATCGTGCAACCGGCCGCGACCCAGCGGCGCAGGAACTGGAGCAAAAGGCCAACGCACTGCGTGCGCCCGGGTTTTGACCCGCCATTTACGGCCGCACAAGTTGCGCCTCCAGGGCCGCCTTGACCTGCTGCCATTCGGGGGCAATCACGCTATAAACCACCGAGTTCCGGACATATCCGTCGCGCATGAGCATATGGCAGCGCAACATTCCTTCTTCTCGTGCACCGATTCGCTGAATGGCGCGGCGCGATTTTGCATTGCGTTCGTCCGTGAGCAGCTCCACCCGATTGCAGCCCCACGTTTCGAAGGTGTGACGCAGCATGAGATATTTTGCTTCCGTATTGACATGGGTGCGTTGGCTGGATGCGGCCAGGAAAGTGAAACCGATTTCAACCCGGCGATGCGCGGCGTCAATACAGCGAAACCGCGTGCTGCCCAGCACACGGCCCGATTGAGCATCCAGCGTGGCGAACACGAGCTCTTTTTCTGCATTGAATGCGGACTCCGCAGCGTCCAGGAATTTGCCCAAATCTTCTCTGGACGGCACCAAGGTCACCGGGATCTCCCAAAGCCTGCCGTCGTCAATGGCATCCGCCAGCCCCGGCAAATGGGCCTGCGCCAGAGGCTCCAATCGAATTCGCGGGCCTGCCAATACAACCTTCGTTATTTTCATTTCCACACCCTGTAACCATTCGGGGCCGGCCAGCCCGGCAACACTGGCCTGCAGACGGCCATGGTATTGCCCCGCAGCCCGGCCTGCAAGCCGCTCTGGGATTGCCTTGCAGGGCAGACATTTTTTCCGCCCAAAACAAAACGGCCCCGCAGGGCCGTTTTGACTGAATCACGCAACAATCCTCACCCCAGCAGCTTGCGTTTCACCCACGCGCCAAAGCTATCGAGATAGGTGAACACCACCGGCACCACGATCAGCGTCAGCATCGTTGACGTAATCACGCCACCGATCACCGCGTGCGCCATCGGTGCGCGCTGCTCGGAACCTTCGCCCATCGCCAGTGCCAGCGGCAGCATGCCGAATACCATGGCGAAGGTGGTCATCAGGATCGGCCGCAGGCGTACGCGGCCGGCTTCGATCAGGGCGGTGGTGCGGTCGATGCCCTGTTTGCGCTGCTGGTTGACGAAATCCACCAGCAAAATGGCGTTCTTGGTCACCAGCCCCATCAGCATGATCACGCCGATGATGGAGAAGATGTTGAGCGTCGAGCGCCACAGCAGCAAGGCGAGGAACACGCCGATCAGCGACAGCGGCAGCGAGGTCATGATCGCCAGCGGCTGCAGAAAGCTGCCGAACTGCGAGGCGAGGATGATGTAGATGAACACCACCGCCAGTGCCAGCGCGGCCACGGCGTAGCCGGCCGATTCGGCCATGTCCTTGTTGGAGCCACCGGTTTCAAAGCGGTAGCCGGCCGGCAGTTTCATTGCCGCCTGCGCGCGCTTGATGTCTTCGCCGATGTCGCCGGCCGGGCGGCCCTGCACGTTGGCGGTCACCAGCACTTCGCGGAACAACGAGCGGCGGTTGATCTGCGCCGCGCCTTCGGTTTCGCGCACGTCGGCGATCTGCGCCAGCGGCACCATGATCGGCTGGCCGGTGGTGCTGTTGATATCCTGGCTGGCAATCGGCAGGTTACGTAAGTCTTCGGCGTGGCGCCGTGCCTCGGGCGGCAGGCGCAGGTTGACGTCGTAAGTGTCACCATTGGCGGCCTGCCAGTTGGATGCCACCTCGCCCGCCACCAGCGGCCGCAGCGCCGATGCCACTTGCGGCATGCCGACGCCGAGCTTGCCGGCCAGCTCGTGGTTGATGTCGATGGCCAGCGTCGGCTTCGGCTGCTTGAGGCTGGATTCGATATCGACGATGCCGGGGATTTGCGCCATTTTTGCCATCAGCTGATCGGCAATGCGCCGCAGCACTTGCACATCGTCGCCCTGGATCGAGAGGAAAATCGGCTTCTGCCCGCCGCCGACGTTGCTGACCACGCCGACGCTGGTGATTTCGATGCCGGCGATCTGCTCCAGCCGGCTGCGCATCAGCGGCTTGAGATCCTTGATCGACAGCTTGCGCTGTGCGCGCGGCTTGAGCGTAATGTCGATCGACACCGAATTCTTGCCGCGCGCCGCACCGGTGTTGACTGCAGCGTAAGTGCGGATTACTTCGGGGAACTGGCGCAGCAGCGCTTCGGCCTGACCGGCCTTGGCCGTGGTGTATTCCAGCGACGAACCAACCGAGGTGGTGAAACGCACGTTGAGCTTGGACAAATCCGGCTCCGGCACGAATTCCTTGCCCAGCAGACCGGCGACGCCGAAGCTGCCGAAAAATGCCGCGGCGGCAATCAGCAGTACGGTCTTGCGATGCTCCAGCGCCCAGGCAATCAGCCTGGCGTAGCGCGCCGCCATCCAGTCCATGCTGCGCTCGAACCAGTCGAGGAATTTGCCCAGCGGGCCGCGATGCGGATCGCCATGTGCGTGCGGATCGCGCCACACCGACGACAGCATCGGGTCGAGCGTGAACGAGACGAACATCGAGATCAGCACCGCCGCCGATACCGTCAGGCCGAACTGGAAGAAGAATTTGCCGATGATGCCGCCCATGAAGCCGACCGGCAGGAATACCGCGACAATCGTCAGCGTGGTTGCCAGCACCGCCAGGCCGATTTCACTGGTGCCGTCCATCGCCGCGGTGTAGTGGTCCTTGCCCATGCCGGCGTGGCGCACGATGTTTTCGCGCACCACGATGGCGTCGTCGATCAGCAGGCCGACGCACAGCGACAGCGCCATCAGCGTCATCACGTTGAAAGTGAAGCCCTGCCAGTAAAGGAAAAACAGCGTGCCGAACAGTGCCACCGGCAGCGTCAGGCCGGTAATCACGGTGCTGCGCCAGGAGCCGAGGAACAGGAACACGATCAGGATCGTCAGCATTGCGCCTTCGAACAGCGTGCGCTGCACGTTGGCCAGCGAATTGCGGATGCCCTGCGAGCTGTCGGCAATCGGCTCGATGCGGATGCCTTCGCGCGCCAGTTCCTTGTTCAGCTCGTCGGCAACCACCTTGACCTTGTCCACCGTCTCGATGGTATTGCCGCCCTGCACCTTGACCACGTCGATGGCGATACCCGGCTTGCCGTTCACCAGCGCTGCCGATTCCTGCTCCTGCTGCGTGTCTTCGACCCGCGCCACCTGCTCCAGCCGGATCGGCACGCCGCCGCGGCGAGCGACAACCAGTTGGCCGAATTCGCCCGGAT
>CALMFQ010000462.1 GCA_937863215.1 uncultured Pseudomonadota bacterium | reverse complement strand
CGCCGATTCGCACGACAAGCGTGCCTGAGGCGCCCTTGGCAACGCAATGATGGACGCCCAACGTGTTTGACGTCAGCTTTGGCGAACTGATGGTGATCGGGGCGGTAGCGCTGGTGGTAATCGGCCCCGAGCGCCTGCCCAAGGTCGCGCGCACCGTCGGCCATTTCGTCGGCAAGGCGCAGCGCTATGCTGCACAGGTACGCGACGAGGTCAACCGCCAGATCGAACTGGAGGAGTTGCGCAAGACGCAGCAGGAAATCCAGGCGGCAGCACAGCAGTTCGAGCAGACCATCCATCAGGAAATCCACAAGGCAGAAACCGAAGTCAGCCAGATTCATCAGGAACTGGCGCAGGTGAAGCAGGAAATCGAACATGTTCCGCTAGCGGCGGATACCTCCGGCCCGGCCGTCGATACCCGTTCCGGCGACCTGTTCGCCTCGCAGGCGATTGACCTGTCCGCCCAGCTGCTGTCGGCAAGCGAGGAACAGGAATTCCTCGCGCGGCAAATGGATCTGTTCGCCGATCCGGCCTCCACTCAACCCAACCCACCCAAAGCCGGATGATTCCCGAAGACGCGCAACAAACCTTCATTTCGCACCTGATTGAACTGCGCGACCGCTTGCTGCGGATATTTGTCGGCATCATCGTGGTATTCGTCGCATTGTTCCACTGGTCGGGCGACATCTATCACCTGCTGGCGCTGCCAATGCTGAATTCGCTGCCGAAAGGCGGCCAGATGGTGGCAACCGAAGTCACCACGCCGTTCTTCGTCCCGATGAAGGTGACGATGATGGCTGCGTTCCTGATCAGTCTGCCACATACGCTCTACCAGGCCTGGTCTTTCATCGCCCCCGGCCTGTACGACCACGAAAAGAAAATGATTGCGCCGCTGGTAGTGGCGAGCACGATTCTGTTTGTCGTCGGCATGGCGTTCGCCTATTTTCTGGTGTTCCCGGTGGTGTTCGGTTTCATGAACCAGGTCGCGCCATCCGGCGTAGCGGTGATGACCGATATCGGCCACTACCTGGATTTCGTGCTCGGCATGTTTCTGGCGTTCGGCGTAACGTTCGAGGTACCGATCGCGGTAATCCTGCTGGTGCGTTTCGGCGTGGTGAGCGTCGCCAAGCTCAAGGAAGCCCGCTCTTATGTAATCGTCGGCTCATTCGTTGTTGCCGCAGTGGTTACGCCGCCGGACGTACTGTCCCAGGTCATGCTGGCGGTGCCGCTGTGGCTGCTGTACGAAGCCGGAGTGATCGTTGCCGGCTGGCTGGACAACAAGACTGACGATGTAGCTGCCTGACCCCGGCCGGCAAGTCAGGCGGCCGACCCAAGCGCTTGCCGCGTAACAGCCGTCGGCACCTTCCCGCAGATGGTGCGGCCGAGCGGCAACTCAATTGATATCCTGCTCGATACGCGGCCGCTTGCCGACTTCCACCTGCAATTGCAGCGCCTGACCATTGCGGACAATCGTCATCGGCGTCGAGCTGCCGGGCGCAATCGCGGCAATCTGGTTGATTGCGGCAACGCTTTCCGTAACCGGTTGGCCGGCAATCTCGATCAGCACGTCGCCAGGCCGGATACCGGCCTGATATGCCGGGCCGTTGCGCACCACGCCGGCAATGATGATTCCCCGCTTCACCGGCAGATTGAACGATGCGGCCAGATCCGGCGTCAGGTTCTGCATTTCCACCCCCAGCCAGCCACGGGTAACCGAGCCCTGGCGCATGATCTGCTCCATCACCTTGCGCACCGCGTTCACCGGGATGGCGAAGCCGATACCGTGTGAAGCGCCGGTCTTGGAATAAATGGCGGTATTGATACCGATCAGGTTGCCTTGCGCATCGATCAAGGCACCGCCAGAGTTGCCGGGGTTGATCGCGGCATCGGTCTGGATGAAGCTTTCGAATGGATTGACCTCGGTCTGGGTACGCCCCAGCGCCGATACGATACCCATGGTCACCGTCTGCCCGACACCGAACGGATTGCCGATTGCCAGCACCACGTCGCCGACCTGCAAACGGTCGGAATCGCCAATCGTTGCCACCGGCAATTTGCCCAGCTGGATGCGGATCACCGCCAGATCGGATTCCGGATCGGAGCCGATCACCATCGCCGATGCGGTACGGCCATCCGACAGCGCCACTTCGATCTCGTCGGCCGATTCGACCACATGATTATTGGTGACGATATAGCCCTCGGCACTGACGATGACACCGGAGCCAAGACTGGACGCGCGCTGGGTGGCATATGGCACGCGCTCGCCAAAAAAGCGGCGGAAGAACGGATCGTTGAGCAAAGGATGCAGCGGCACCTTCACCTGCTTGCTGGTATAGATATTCACCACCGCCGGCTGAGCCTTGGCTGACGCCATGGCATAACTGCCGGCCAGCACCGCTTTGCCCGGTGCAGCAACCACTGGCGCGGCCTCGCGCACCGTCACCAATTGCGCCGGCCGTTGCTGCAAAGCGTCCAGCCAGCCCGGCTTGACCACGGTCAAGGCCAGGCAAACGCCAAGAGCAATCGTTGCGCTTTGTGCGAAAATCAACCAGATTCGTTTCATGGAAAAAACCGATGCACAGACAGGAACTGGAAAATTATACACAGCAGTTGCTTGAAGTCGCCCGTTTCCGGGACTACTGCCCGAACGGGCTGCAGGTAGAAGGCAAGCCGCAGATCATGCGCCTGGTCAGCGGCGTCACCGCCAACATGGCGCTGCTGGAAGCGGCGGTGGAACAGGGAGCGGATGCAGTACTGGTACATCACGGTTTTTTCTGGAAAAACGAAGACAGCCGCGTGATCGGCATCAAACAGCGGCGGCTGAAATTCCTGTTGCAGCACGATCTGAACCTGTTTGCCTGGCACCTGCCGCTCGACGCGCACCCGACGCTAGGCAACAACGCGCAACTGGCGCAACAACTGAACATCAGCATTGACGGCACATTCGGCGAACAGAATCTGGGCTGCATCGGCCAGCTGCCGGCGGCCATGCCGCTGGGCGAATTTGCGGCGCTGCTGCAACAACGCCTCGGCCATGTTCCGCTGGCCGTAGGCGATGCATCCCGCCACATCAGCCGCATCGCCTGGTGCAGCGGCGGAGCGCAGGGCTATTTCAATGAGGCCATGACGCTCGGAGCCGATGCTTACCTGACCGGAGAAATATCCGAGGCGGTGGTGCACAGCGCACGCGAATCCGGCGTCGCTTTCATCGCTGCCGGTCACCATGCAACCGAGCGTTTCGGCATCCAGGCACTGGGGCAACACCTTGCCGGACAATTCGATATCGAACATACATATATCGACATTCTCAGCCCGGCCTGAGGGGACAGAATTCGCCCAAACAGGTTCCCCACACTAGCCTTATGGGGTAAAATCGGCCGGTTTTGTTTTCGGCTTCCACTTCCAGGAACACATTATGAGTGAAAACCAAGTAGATAACAGCAAACGCCGTTTTCTCATTGCAGCCACCAGTGCTGCCGGTGCGGTCGCAGCTGCAGGCGTGGCAACGCCATTTGTTCTGAGCTTCATACCCAGCGAACGCGCCAAGGCAGCAGGTGCGCCGGTTGAAGTAGACATCGCCAAGCTCGAAGCCGGCCAGAAAATCAACGTCGAATGGCGCGGCAAACCGGTATGGGTGGTCAACCGCACCAAGGAACAGCTCGACAATCTGAAGAAGCTGGACGACAAGCTGGCCGATCCCAAATCGGAAGCGGCTCAGCAGCCCGAATACGCCAAAAACGCTACCCGTTCGCGCAAGCCGGAAATCCTGATTGCCGTGGGCATCTGCACCCATCTGGGCTGTTCGCCGACGCACCGCCCCGACATCGGACCGGCCGACCTGGGCACCGACTGGCTGGGCGGCTTCTTCTGCCCGTGCCACGGCTCCAAGTTCGACCTGGCAGGTCGCGTCTACAAGGGCGTTCCGGCACCGACTAATCTCGAGATTCCGCCGCACAAGTATCTGAGCGATACCCGCGTGCTGATTGGCGACGACAAATAATCAGGGAGCCGTACAATGAGCAAAAGCCAAACACTCATGAATTGGATCGACGAGCGTTTTCCCGCCACGAAAATGTGGAAGGAACACGTTTCGGAATATTACGCACCGAAAAACTTCAACTTCTGGTACTTTTTCGGCTCGCTGGCGCTGATGGTTTTGGTGCTGCAAATCGTCACCGGCATCTTCCTGACCATGAACTACAAGCCGGATGCCGCTCAGGCATTCGCTTCGGTCGAATACATCATGCGCGATGTGGCAGGTGGCTGGATCATCCGCTACATGCACTCGACCGGCGCCTCGATGTTCTTCGTCGTGGTTTACCTGCACATGTTCCGCGGCCTGCTGTACGGCTCGTACCGTCAGCCACGCGAACTGGTGTGGATCTTCGGCATGCTGATCTTCCTGTGCCTGATGGCGGAAGCATTCCTCGGCTACCTGCTGCCGTGGGGCCAGATGTCGTTCTGGGGTGCGCAGGTAATCGTTAACCTGTTCTCGTCGATTCCGGTAATCGGCCCGGATCTGTCGGTATTCATCCGTGGCGATTTCGTGGTCTCCGACGCAACCCTGAACCGCTTCTTCGCGCTGCACGTCATCGCCGTACCGCTGGTTCTGCTGTTGCTGGTGGTTGCCCACCTGATCGCACTGCACGAAGTAGGCTCGAACAATCCGGACGGCATTGAGATCAAGAAGAACAAGGACCCGAAAACCGGCATTCCGCTCGACGGCATCCCGTTCCACCCGTACTACACAGTCAAGGACATCCTCGGCGTAGTCGTATTCCTGATCGTGTTCAGCGCCATCGTGTTCTTCAAACCGGCGTTCTTCGGCTACTTCCTCGAAGACAACAACTTCATCCCTGCCGATCCGCTCAAGACACCGCCGCACATCGCACCGGTATGGTACTTCACGCCGTTCTACGCCATCCTGCGCGCAGTACCGTCGTTTGCCGGCACCCAGGTATGGGGTGTACTGGCAATGGGTGCGGCTGTAGTAGTAATCGCCTTCCTGCCGTGGCTGGACAAGAGCCCGGTCAAGTCGATCCGCTACCGTGGCCCGATTTACAAACTGGCTCTGGCGCTGTTCGTGGTTGCATTCATCGGTCTGGGCATTCTTGGCGCAATGCCGACTACGCCGTCCCGTACCTTGATGGCGCAGCTCCTGTCGTTCGTCTACTTCGGCTTCTTCTTCCTGATGCCGTGGTTTACCAAGATCGACTCGACCAAACCGGTTCCAACCCGCGTAACGGGCTAAGGGAGAACAAGATGAAAAAATGGATGAGTAAATTCCTGATCGCGCTGCTGGCGCTGCCGGTAATGGCAATGGCCAACGAAGATCTGGCTCTCGACAAAGCACCGATCAATACCCATGACTTCGAATCGCTGCAGCGTGGCGCCAAACTGTTCACCAACTATTGCCTGAACTGTCACAGCGCCGGTTACATGCGTTATAACCGGCTGCAGGATCTGGGTCTGACCGAACAGCAGATCAAGGAAAACTTCATTTTCAGCCCGGACACCAAAACCGGTGACCTGATGAAAGTGGCGATGAACCCGAAAGACGGCAAGGAATGGCTCGGCGCTCCGCCGCCCGATCTGACCGTGGTTTCGCGTTCGCGCGGCGCCGATTGGCTGTACACCTACCTGCGCGGCTTCTACCGCGATTCCAGCCGCCCGACTGGCTGGAACAACGTCGCGTTCGACAAGGTGGGCATGCCGCATGTGCTGTTCGAGATGCAGGGCGATCAGGTATTGCAGGTCGAGAAGCACGGTGAGCACGAAGTGAAGAAGCTCAAGCTGGTCAAAGCCGGCTCGCTGACCCGTCTGGCTGCCGACGGCAAGGCCGATACCGCCGAATATGACAAGATGACCGCCGATCTGGTCAACTATCTGGTCTACATGGGTGAACCTTCGCAGAACAAGCGCGAAACCATCGGTTATGTGGTCGTACTGTTCCTGACGCTGGTATTGCTGCCGCTGGCGTACTTGCTGAAAAAAGAGTACTGGAAAGACGTGCACTAAGCACACCTCTGCGCGCACTTGAAAACGGAAGGCCAGCCTTCCGTTTTTTCATTCCATTTCAATAACTTGGATCACAAAGCTAGCATTCTGCACAGCCAAGCTGCTAGAATTGCTGTTTTTGTGGATTTGACGGAAGGTAAGTCACATCATGATGACCCTGTATTCGGGCACCACCTGCCCTTTCAGCCATCGTTGCCGGATTGTGCTGTTCGAAAAAGGCATGGATTTCCAGATCAACGACGTCGATATTCATGACAAGCCGGAAGATCTGGCGGTAATGAACCCGTACAACGAAGTACCGGTACTGGTCGAACGCGATCTGATCCTGCACGAAGCCAACATCATCAACGAATATATCGACGAGCGCTTCCCGCATCCGCAACTGATGCCCGCCGACCCGATCATGCGTGCCCGTGCCCGCCTGTTCCTGTTTCGCTTTGAGCAGGAATTGTTCGTGCATGTACGCGCGCTGGAAAATGCCGGCACAACGAAAAAGGATCAGGAAAAGGCGCGGGCAGCCATTCGCGACAACCTGACCCAGATTGCTCCGGTTTTCACCAAGCAGAAATTCATGCTGGGCGACGAATTTTCCATGCTCGATGTTGCCGTGGCACCACTGCTGTGGCGTCTGGAACACTACGGTATCGAATTCCCGAAACCGAATCCGAACCTGATGAAATATGCCGAACGCCTGTTCAGCCGCCAGGCATTCATCGATTCGCTGACCCCGGCCGAAAAAGCCATGCGCAAATGATCCCGGCACCGGGCGCAGCCCGGTACCAGGAACAGCAACCGACCCAGGAAGTTGACGATGAGCGACATTTCGATGAAGCCCTACCTGTTGCGGGCGGTGCATCAATGGTGCACCGACGGCGGATTTACGCCGTATCTGGCAGTATCGGTCAGCGGTGACCGCATCCGGGTGCCGATGGAGTACGTCAAGGACAACGAAATTGTTCTCAACGTCAGCTATAACGCGACCCGCGATCTGCATATCGAAAACGACTACATCACTTTCTCGGCACGCTTTAATGGCATTCCACAGGATATCGTCGTACCGGTCGGCAATGTGATCGCGCTGTTTGCGCGGGAAAATGGCATGGGCATGAATTTCGATCCGGAAATCAACGACGACCAGCC
>CALMFQ010000461.1 GCA_937863215.1 uncultured Pseudomonadota bacterium | reverse complement strand
TGATCAAGCGCAATTCCTGCAGCAAAACGCTGGAGATTGCCCGCAAGGCGCGCCATATGCACGGCGGAAATGGTATTGCCGACGAATACCATGTCATCCGCCACATGAACAACCTGGAAGCGGTGAATACCTATGAAGGTACTCACGATATTCATGCGCTGATTCTGGGTAAGGCGCAGACCGGCATTCAGGCGTTTTTCTGAGTATCGCTTCGCTTGGTCCGTTGAGCCGGTGTGGCAATTAGGCTAAAATGCGCAATTCGGATCAGCATGTAGCCTCATGACAAAATATATCTTTGTTACCGGCGGCGTTGTCTCCTCATTGGGGAAAGGCATCGCCGCCGCGTCACTTGCGGCGATCCTCGAATCGCGCGGCCTCAAAGTCACCATGATGAAACTGGACCCGTACATCAACGTGGATCCGGGTACCATGAGCCCTATGCAGCACGGTGAAGTATTCGTTACCGAAGACGGTGCGGAAACCGATCTGGATCTGGGGCATTACGAGCGTTTCATCCATTCCAAGATGTCAAAGCGCAACAACTTCACCACCGGCCAGATTTACGAGTCGGTGATCAAGAAGGAGCGGCGCGGCGATTATCTCGGGAAGACCGTGCAGGTAATTCCGCATATCACCGACGAGATTCGCCATTTCATCGGCCTTGGTGCTGGCGACGCGGATGTTGCGGTGGTTGAGGTTGGCGGCACAGTCGGCGATATCGAGTCGTTGCCGTTCCTCGAAGCGATTCGCCAGATGGGCGTACTGCGTGGCAAGGAAAACACCTGCTTCGTGCACCTGTCGTATGTGCCGTATATCGCCGCCGCCGGTGAAATCAAGACCAAGCCCACCCAGCATTCGGTAAAAGAGTTGCGTGAAATCGGCATTCAGCCGGATGTGTTGATCTGCCGTGCCGACCGCATGGTGCCGGACGATGAACGCAGCAAGATTGCGTTGTTCACCAATGTGTCGGAAAAAGCCGTTATTTCCTGCCCCGATGCCAGCTCGATCTACAAGATTCCGCGTGTGCTGTCGGATCAGCATATCGACGACATCATCTGCAGGCAGCTGCAATTGAATCTGCCGCCGGCCGATCTGGCCATGTGGGACAAGATTGTCGATGCACTCGACAATCCGGAACGCCAGGTCAACATCGCCATGGTCGGTAAATATGTCGATCTGACCGAATCGTACAAATCCCTGATCGAAGCCTTGGTGCATGCCGGGATCCATACCCGCAGCAAGGTCAACATTCACTACATCGATTCCGAAGCGCTGGAAACCGAAGGGCTGGATGCGATTCAGAACATGGATGCGATTCTGGTACCCGGTGGTTTCGGTCGCCGTGGTGTGGAAGGCAAGATCAAGGCGATCCGTTATGCGCGTGAAAACAATGTACCGTATCTGGGCATTTGCCTCGGCATGCAGCTGGCACTGATCGAATATGCACGCGATGTTGCCGGTATGGGCGACGCCAACAGCACCGAATTCGACAAGGAAACCTCGCATCCGGTGGTGGCATTGATCGATGAATGGGTCAACCACGACGGCAAGATCGAAAAGCGCGACGAAAATTCCAACAAGGGCGGCACCATGCGCCTGGGTAGCCAGGAATGCAAGCTCGAAGCCGGTAGCCTTGCTGCGACGGTATATGGTGCGACCAATATCATCGAGCGCCATCGCCATCGCTACGAGGTCAATAATTACTATCTGCCGCGCCTGCAGGAAGCCGGGCTGAAAGTCAGCGGTCGTTCGATTGGCGCCGAGGCGCTGTGCGAAACCGTTGAATTGCCGAATCATCGCTGGTTCTTTGGCTGTCAGTTCCATCCGGAATTCACCTCCACGCCGCGTGATGGCCATCCGCTGTTCAAGGCCTATATCGAAGCGGCAATTGCCAATGCCAAAGAGAAAGGGCGCTGCTGATGCAACTGTGTGGTTTTGAAGCCGGAATCGACAAACCGCTGTTTCTGATTGCCGGCCCGTGCGTGATCGAATCCGAACAGTTGGCGCTGGATACCGCCGGCCAGTTGCAGGAAATCTGCAGCGAACTGGGTATCCCGTTCATTTACAAATCCTCGTTCGACAAAGCCAATCGCAGTTCCGGCAAGTCGTTCCGGGGTGTGGGACTCGACGAAGGTCTGCGTATTCTGGCCGAAGTCAAACGCCAGATCGGCGTGCCGGTGTTGACCGATATTCATGAGGTCGACGAGATCGCGCCGGCCGCCGCCGTGGTCGATGTGCTGCAGACGCCGGCATTCCTGTGCCGGCAAACCGATTTCATTCATGCCGTTGCCGCATCCGGTAAGCCGGTCAATATCAAGAAGGGACAATTCCTCGCGCCCGGCGACATGAAAAATGTCGTCGATAAGGCTCGGGAAGCCAATAACGGCGCCGACACCATCATGGTGTGCGAACGTGGCGTCAGCTTTGGCTACAACAATCTGGTATCGGATATGCGCAGCCTGGCCATCATGCGTGAAACCGGCTGTCCGGTCGTGTTTGATGCGACTCACTCGGTGCAGTTGCCGGGCGGGCAGGGGACTGCCTCCGGCGGCCAGCGCGAATTTGTGCCGGTGCTGGCACGCGCTGCAGTAGCGGTCGGTGTCGCCGGTTTGTTCATGGAGACGCACCCGGAGCCGGAAAAGGCGCTGTCGGATGGCCCGAATGCGTGGCCGTTGCCGAAAATGAAAGCGTTGCTGGCGACGCTGAAGCAGATTGACGATCTGGTCAAATCGGCTGGTCTGATCGAATTGCAGTGATGCCGCAGACAGCGTCCGGAATAATAATATTCAATCAATTAACCGCAATTTTTTGAGGGTTTAGGTCATGAGTTCGATTGTTGATGTAGTTGCTCGCGAGGTACTGGATTCGCGCGGAAATCCGACGGTAGAAGCCGATGTATTGCTGGAATCCGGTGTCATGGGCCGCGCGGCTGTTCCGTCCGGCGCATCTACCGGTGAAAAGGAAGCGGTTGAGCTGCGCGATGGCGACAAAGCGCGCTATCTGGGCAAGGGCGTGCTGCAAGCCGTCGAGAACGTCAACACCGAAATCTGCGAAGCCATCATTGGTCTGGATGCCGCTGAACAAGCTTTCATCGACCGCACCCTGATCGAACTGGACGGCACCGACAACAAGAGCCGCCTGGGTGCCAATGCCATTCTGGCGGTCTCGGTTGCCGTGGCCAAGGCTGCAGCCGAAGAGGCCGGTCTGCCGCTGTATCGCTATCTGGGTGGTGCAGGCCCGATGAGCCTGCCGGTGCCGATGATGAACGTAATCAACGGTGGCGCACACGCCAACAACAGCCTGGATATCCAGGAATTCATGATCATGCCGGTTGGCGCCAAGACTTTCCGCGACGCGCTGCGTTGTGGCGCGGAGATCTTCCATCACCTGAAAAAAATCTGCGATGCCAAGGGTTACTCGACTACCGTGGGTGACGAAGGTGGTTTTGCACCCAATCTGAAAACCAACGAAGAAGCGCTGGCGCTGATCTCGGAAGCCGTTCTGGCAGCGGGTTACACGCCGGGTGATGACGTGATGTTTGCGCTGGATTGTGCCAGCTCGGAATTCTACAAAGACGGTCACTACGTGCTGGAAGGTGAGGGCGGCCTGAAGCTGACTTCGGCACAGTTTGCCGACTACCTGGAAACCCTGGTCAACAAATATCCGATCATCTCCATCGAAGACGGTATGTCCGAACATGACTGGAATGGCTGGAAACTGCTGACCGACAAACTGGGCAAGCGCGTACAGCTGGTGGGTGACGACGTATTCGTGACCAACCCGAAAATCCTGGCCGAAGGCATCAAAGCTGGTATCTGCAATTCGTTGCTGGTGAAGATCAACCAGATCGGCACCCTGACCGAAACACTGCAGGCGGTTGATTTGGCCAAGCGCAACATGTATACATCGGTGATGAGCCATCGTTCGGGTGAAACCGAAGACAGCACCATCGCCGATCTGGCGGTTGCCACCAACTGCATGCAGATCAAGACCGGTTCGCTGTCGCGTTCCGATCGCATGGCCAAGTACAATCAGCTGCTGCGCATTGAGGAAGAATTGGGCGATGCCGCTTATTATCCGGGACGTGGCGCGTTCTACCACCTGAAATAAGCCTGATTTCTGCGGACAAAAAACGGGCGGGAAACCGCCCGTATTCACATTTATTTATCGCCAAATGCGCATTCTAACGCTGGTACTGGTTTTATTGATCGCTGTCATTCAGTACCCACTGTGGGTGGGTAAGGGCAGCTGGTTGAGTGTCTGGAAAATCGACTCCGAGCTGGCCACGCAGCAGCAGGCCAACCAGCAGCTGGTAGCGCGCAATGCTTCGCTGTCTGCCGAGGTTCGCGACCTGAAAAACGGCTACGACGCGATTGAAGAACGGGCACGCAACGAACTGGGCATGATCAAGCAGGACGAAGTATTCTTCCAGATACTCGATCACCCGACCCAGCGTTCATCTCTGGCGGTTGCCGCACAGGCGCAAGCAACTGCTGCAAAAACGGATTCCGCTACGGCGCCGGCAATTCCCGCCGCCGTTACGCCTGTCGCTCACTGAAGCCAATCAATCGGGCGTTGCAAACGCCCGCATCCCATATACAATTTTCTATGGACGCCTGAAAAGGCGATCGATTCATCGCATTTGCCGATTGTCGTGGTTCATGGAAAAACCAAATAATCCTTCACTCATCGCACGGGAAACGCTGAAACAGCTGGCACTGAAGAAAATGGTGCCGAGCCCGGAAAACTATCGGCGTATTTACGACGAAATCGCCGGCATCAAGGATTCGACGCCGGAAGCGCAGCTGGTGGAAAAATTGCTGAAGCCGGTGCGGGGTATGGCTGGCGACAGCCCGACCAGGCTGCGTGTGGTAAAACAACTGGAAGAAGCAGCCGATGCGCGCAAATGGGATGAGTTCGTACGCCTGTTTGACGAGCCGTTCCGTCTGTCGTTATCGGACAAGCAGTTTGACCGGCCGTGGCCGGATCTGATCCGGGACCTGTTGCGCCAGTGGGAGGTACGCCAGCGCGGCATGACGTCCGGAATGAAAAAAGAGGCGCTGGAGCGGGTTCTGATCAATTTTGGCGCCGATGTGGGCCAGTTGAACGAAAAGCTGGCAGCGATGCTGCGTTCCTGGGGGGAATCGCCTGCGCCGGAAGCGGGAGTCGAAACCAGCGAAACCGCCGATACCGAGCCGCTGGAACAGGGCAGTGTGACGGAGATGCGCAGCGGTGTGGCACCGTTGCTCCGCCCACCTGAAACCAACCCGGTTGACGCGGCGATCTGGAGGGAATGGCTGGAATTGGTGGGGCGCATTCTGCAAAGCGGCATTATTGAACGGCTGCAGCACTTGCCGGAATTGCGGGAAGATGCCCAAGCCCTGCTGGTGACTGCGCGTCAGGTGGGGGACGAAAAGTCGCTCAAGTATTTTGCCGCCCAGGTAAAAAAATTCTGCCTGCGACTGGAGCTGCAGAATGATACCGAGAGCCGTCTGGTCGATGGATTGGTTCATTTGCTCAGCCTGTTTGTCGACAATATCGCCGAACTGGTGCTCGACGACGAGTGGCTGCAGGGGCAGGTTGCCGTGGTGAAGGGGCTGATCGAGAAGCCGATGAACGTGCGGCAGATCTATGCTGCCGAAATGAGTTTCAAGGAAGTTGTCTATAAACAGGGCGCGCTGAAACAGACGCTTAACGATGCCAGGCAGACATTCAAGGATTTGATCGAGACCTTCGTGTCACGTCTCGGGGCAATGTCAACCACTACTGGCGGCTATCACGACAAGATTCAGCAATATGTCGAGGCGATCCGGAGTACTGACGACATGACCATGTTGCAGACCATTCTGGCCGATCTGATGAACGATACCCGCAATGTTCAGTTGGACATGCTGCGTTCACGTGATGATTTGTTGCGCTCCAAGCAGGATGCCGAAGCCGCCGAGCAGCGTATTCTGACGCTGGAAAAGCAGCTTGAAGCCGCCAGTGAAAAGGTCAGGGAAGATCACCTGACCGGTGCATTGAATCGCCGCGGCCTGGATACTGCTTTCATCGCCGAAGTGGCTCGTGCAGGCCGGGAGCAGCGGCCGCTTTCGGTCGGTATTCTCGACATCGACAATTTCAAGCAGCTGAACGACAAACTGGGCCACGCTGCCGGTGACGGTGCGTTGATTCATCTGGTGCAGGTTGTCCGGGATACTTTGCGCCCGACCGATGTCATTGCCCGCTATGGCGGTGAGGAGTTTGTGGTGCTGCTGGTCAATACCAGGCTGGAAGAAGGTGTTGCGGTGATGACCCGGTTGCAGCGTGAACTGACCAAACGCTTTTTCCTGCACAATAATCACAAGATACTCATCACTTTCAGCGCTGGCGTAACCGAGTTCCAGCCGGACGACAATCAGGATTCAGTGATCGGCCGTGCCGACGATGCCATGTATCAGGCAAAGAAAACCGGCAAGAACAAGGTGGTGGCCGTTTAGGCGTTGCAGTTCCGACCTGCTGATCCTGTGCAGGCTTTCCTTCCGCCATTAGAGATCGCATTTCCGCATGAAGTCGCGCCTCGGATTCAGCAAAAAACTGCTGCTACTGCTGATGCTGGCAGCTGCAGCGCTGCTGGCCGGATTGACTTCTGTCGTACGTTTGTCGAGCGAAAGCGGTAATCGCCTGTTGATGGCTGAGCTACGCCAGGTGATGAGCAGCGACCTGCGTTCGCTGGCGATGCAACTGGCGACCGGCAACAGCGAGCGGCTGGATGAGCGCTTTGCTCGCGCCCAGTCAATTGCCGAGGACGGCAGTCGCATTCTGTCGAATCATCTGCAACATGGCGGGCAACTGAATGATGTCGGCGCCGATCTGATGGCGCACCTGCTGCGCCGGGACGACCTTGTCCAGGCTGCGTATTTCTGCGACATCGGGGCTGGCCAGTGTAGCGAATGGCTACCGGAGCAGATCAGGGCTCAGCCCGGAAATCTGAATGCGCATTTCTACGCAGTGCGGCATTTGCTGCCGCAGTTGCGCCAACCGGGTGATAGTCGCTGGAGCGAAGTTCATCGCCTGCCATTTGCCGCTAATGTCTGGGGGATCGAGGTGCTGGCCCCGGTCTTTGACAATACAACCTTGCGTGGCTTCGTCGGCGTCAGTATCGCGCTGGCGCGCCTGAACACGTTGCTGGAACGTCAGAATAGCGTCAGCGGGGCATTCATGGCGCTGGTGGATAGCCGGCAGCGCCTGATCGCGGGCAGTCAGACGGCTTTGTTGCACTGGAACAACGCGCCGCTGGCAATCGACAAGGTGATGTCGCCGTCGGGTAATCCGGCATTCCTGACGGCGTTGAAGGAGTCCAGCGTGGATGCCGGTGGCACTTACTCTTGCGAAATCGGGGGAAGCAGCCGGATGCTGGCGCGCAAGATTATGCCGCGCATGGGGTGGTCGATGCTGGTGGCGATACCGGCACAGCAGGTTACCCGGGCGCTGGAGCGCATGGACGATGCTGCGCAGTCGGTACAGCAGAAAGTCGAAAAGGCGCTGCTGTTGGCCGGTATCGGCATGCTGATCCTGGCAGGGGTGTTCTGCCACCTGCTGCTGCGCTGGCTGATGCGGCCGATTCGGCATCTGACCCGATTGGCCGGGGACTTGGCTGGCGGCAGTTACGAGCAGCGCCTCAGCTTGCCGGACGACAAGGAATTCCGCCCGCTGGTCCAGGCGTTCAATGGCATGGCAGAGACGTTGCAGAATACGTTTCGCGACCTGACTGGTGCCAATCGGCAGCAATATGAAATCAACCAGCAACTGCAGCAGAATCTGCAGGAGTCGAATCGGCTCAATCAGTCATTGCAGCATGAAATAGTGTTGCGCGAGCAGGCTGAGCGGGCGTTGTCACAAAGCGAGCTGCGGTTGCAATCGATTCTGTCGCATTCGCCCGAGCCGATTTTCGTCAAAGACGTACTCGGACAGTATCTGATCGTAAATCCGGCGTTTGAAGAGCTTGCCGGCAAACCCGCCGACGAAATCATTGGCAAGGCCGATCTGGATATCTTCTCGCCAACGGTGGCGACGCTGCTGCAGCGCCATGATGCGCAGGTGATCGCCGAACGGCACGGGATGGAGTTCGAAGAAAATTTCGGCTTGATGAACCGGCCGAAAATCTATCTCAGCAGCCGATTCCTGATGTTCGATGCAATGCAGCGGCCGTATGCACTCGGTTGTATTGCCATCGACATCACTCAGCGCAAGCAGGCAGAGGCCGAACTGCGCCAGACCAAGGATCATCTGGACCAGCTGGTCGAGGCAAGGACGGCAACGCTACGCCAGATGAACAGCAATCTGGCACTGGAAATCGAAGAGCGGCACCAGGCACTGGAGAAGCTGAAAGAGTCGGAAGCGCGTTACCAGATGCTGCTCGATAACGCGTCCGACGGTGTGGCAATCATTCGCGGCGGCGAACTGTTTTATGCCAACCCGGCGCTGGTGCGCCTGCTCGGCGCCGACAAGCCGGAACAGGTGGTATGGCGACCGTTCATCGATTTCATTGCGCCGGATCAGCGCGACGCCGTCAGCGAACGCTACCGTAAACGGGTTGCCGGTGAACCGGTCGAGGCGGTGTACGACTCCCGGCTGCGCAACATCGGCGGGGAGGATGTCGATGTCGAGATTTCCGCGGCGCTGGTCAGCTATCACGGCGTGACGGTAGTCATTGCGGTGATCCGTGACAGCCGTGCACGCAAACAGGCCGAGCGGGAATTGCAGCGGGTGAATGAAGAGCTGTTGCGGCTATCCACGACCGATGCATTGACCGGCCTGTATAACCGGCGCTACCTGATGGATACCATGGCCGCCGAGTTTGCGCGCGCCAAGCGTTATTGGAGTTCGTTGAGCATCATGATGCTGGATGTCGACCATTTCAAACAGATCAACGACCGGTATGGTCATCAGGTCGGAGATCAGATGCTGGAGCACCTGGCGGGACTGTTGCGCGAACGCACGCGTGGCAGCGATATTGCCGCGCGCTATGGTGGCGAGGAACTTACGGTATTGCTGCCGCAGACCGGCTTGGCACAGGCGCGATCGGTGGCCGAGACGCTACGCGCAATCGTTGCGTCGCGGCCGCTGGTGACGGCTGCCGGCGAGCAGATTGCGGTTACCGTCAGTATCGGCATTGCCTGTTTTCCGGATACTCCGGTCGATCATGTCGAACGCCTGCTGCATTACGCTGACAGTGCGCTGTACCAGGCCAAGGAAAGTGGCCGCAATCGGGTCGTCTGTGCGAATCCGGGCCGGGATGAGGACAATCAGCCCCGGCCGTGACTGCTTTGCTACGGTGCGTCAGAACACTTTGCGTTCCAGCTTGGCACGATGCAGGATGGTGCTGGATATTTCTTCGATCGATTTGGCTGTGGTATCCAGATAGTGCAGCCCTTCGCGCCGGAATATGGCCTCCACTTCGGCGGTCTCGAAGCGGCAATTGTCGATCGACGCATATTTGCTGTCCGGTTTGCGTTGCGAGCGGATGGCTGCCAGCCGGTCGGGGCTGATGGTCAGGCCGAACAGCTTGTGGCGATACGGTGCCAGCGCCTGCGGCAGCTTGATTTCACCCAGATCTTCCGGAATCAGCGGGTAATTCGCCGCCTTGATCCCGTATTGCAGCGCCATGTACAGACAGGTCGGCGTTTTACCGCTGCGCGATACTCCCACCAGTACGATATCCGCCTTGTCCAGATCGCGCGGCTTGACACCGTCATCGTGGGCCAGGGCATAGTTGATTGCCTCGATACGCGCATTGTATTCACTGAAATTAGCGACCCCGTGGGTCTTGCCAATGGTGTGCGACGACTTGCGGTTCAGTTCCTGTTCCAGCGGCGCGATGAAGGCTTCGAAAAAATCCAGATTCAGCGCGCAATCCACCTTCAAGGCGTTGCGCAGCTCATCGTCGATCAGCGTGCTGAATACTACTGGCCGCTCGGCATCGCGTTCTGCCGCTTCGAGCACTTGCTGCACTACCTGTTGGACTTTTTCCACCGAATCGATGAACGGCAGCGTGATACGGCGGAAATCCTGCCCGTCGAACTGGGTCAGCAGGCTGTGCGACAGCATTTCGGCGGTGATGCCGGTTCGGTCGGAAACAATGAATACGGTGCGGCGGTTGGGCATGACAGATCCTTGTGCGGGCCAGGTTCGAATTTGGCTCAAGCATAGTCGATGCCGGGCGCTTCGTGTTGCGCCAGTGTTGACCGGACTAAAAAACTGCCGATCGGCATGCCCGGCTAGTGCCAATCCGGCAATAAAACCGGTAAAATCCGGCCTTTACGACTTTTATCCTGACAGGAATGTTTGAGATGGCAGAGAATTACGTCACTTGGTTCGAAAAACTGCGCATGACCGACGTCGAGAAAGTAGGCGGCAAGAACGCTTCGCTCGGCGAAATGATCAGCCAGTTGGCCAGTTCCGGCGTGCGAGTCCCTGGCGGCTTTGCGACTACCGCAGAGGCTTACCGTGACTTCTTGCAGCACGAAGGCCTGGCTCAGCGCATCGAAGACGCGCTGAAGACGCTGAACATCGATGACGTAGCGACTCTTGCCAAGGTCGGCGCGCAGATCCGCCAGTGGATCGTCGACACACCATTCCCGGCCAAGCTGGAGCACGACGTGGCCGAAGCCTACCGGAAAATGGTGGCAGACTCGGGTGCGGAAATTTCCGTCGCCGTGCGTTCCTCGGCAACTGCGGAAGATTTGCCGGATGCGTCGTTCGCCGGCCAACAGGAAACCTTCCTCAATATTCACGGCCTGGAAAACGTCAAGACAGCGATCAAGCACGTATTCGCTTCGCTGTACAACGATCGCGCCATTGCCTATCGCGTGCACAAGGGCTTTACCCACAGCGAAGTGGCGCTGTCGGCAGGCATCCAGCGTATGGTGCGTTCCGACTCCGGCGCTTCGGGCGTAATGTTCACCATCGATACCGAATCCGGTTTCAACGACGTAGTGTTCATCACTGCATCGTACGGCTTGGGCGAAACCGTGGTGCAGGGTGCGGTCAACCCGGATGAATTCTACGTGCACAAACCGACTCTGGCTGCCGGTCGCCCGGCAGTGCTGCGCCGCAATCGCGGTTCGAAGCTGATCAAGATGGTGTTCACCGAAGCGCGCGAAGCCGGTCGTTCGGTCAAGACTATCGATGTGCCGTTTGCCGACCAGCGCGTGTATTCGATCAGCGATGCCGAAGTCGAGGAGCTGGCCAAGTATGCACTGATCATCGAGCAGCACTATCAGCGCCCGATGGACATCGAATGGGGCCGCGATGGTGTCGATGGCAAGATCTACATCCTGCAGGCACGCCCGGAAACCGTCAAATCGCAGGAATCGCGGGTCGAAACCCTGCGTCGCTACCGCCTCAACAACAAATCCGAGATTCTGGCCTCGGGCCGTGCAATTGGCCAGAAGGTCGGCCAGGGTGTGGTACGCATGATTACCGATGTATCGCAGATGGATCGTGTGAAAGAGGGTGACGTACTGGTCACCGACATGACCGACCCGGATTGGGAGCCGGTAATGAAGCGTGCTGCGGCGATCGTTACCAATCGTGGCGGCCGGACCTGCCACGCAGCGATCATCGCGCGTGAGCTGGGCATTCCGGCCGTGGTTGGCTGCGGCGATGCAACCGATGCGCTGGAAGACGGCATGGAAGTGACCGTCTCCTGTGCCGAGGGCGATACCGGCAATATCTACAAGGGCCTGCTGGACGTCGAGATTATCGATCTGGCTCTGGACAAGATGCCGGAATCGCCGGTCAAGCTGATGATGAACGTCGGTAACCCGGAACTGGCATTCGACTTCGCCCATTTGCCGAACGAAGGCGTAGGTCTGGCGCGTCTGGAGTTCATCATCAATCGCATGATCGGCATCCACCCGAAAGCGTTGCTGGCTTACCCGAACATTCCCGACGAAGTACGCGAGCAGATCGACGAGCGCATTGGCGGCTATACCAGCCCGGTGGATTTTTACATCGAGCGTCTGGTAGAGGGTATTGCCACCATCGGTGCAGCATTCGCACCGAAGAAGGTTATCGTGCGCATGTCCGACTTCAAGTCCAACGAGTACTCCAACCTGATCGGTGGCAGCTTGTTCGAGCCGCATGAAGAAAATCCGATGATCGGCTTCCGTGGTGCATCGCGTTATATCAGCGAATCGTTCCGCGATTGCTTCGAACTGGAATGCCGTGCACTGAAAAAAGTGCGCAATATCATGGGGCTGACCAATGTCGAGGTAATGATTCCGTTCGTCCGTACCCTGGACGAGGCGCGCAAGGTGGTCGATCTGCTCGCTGCCAACGGCCTGCGTCGTGGTGAAAACGGCCTGCGCCTGATCATGATGTGCGAAATCCCGTCGAACGCAATCCTGGCCGAGCAGTTCCTCGAATATTTCGACGGCTTTTCGATTGGCTCGAACGATATGACTCAGCTGACACTGGCGCTGGACCGCGATTCCGGCGGTCCGATCGCCAGTCTGTTCGACGAGCGCAACGATGCGGTCAAGGCAATGTTGTCGATGGCGATCAAGGCTTGCCGCAAGCAAGGCAAATACATCGGTATCTGCGGCCAGGGGCCGTCGGATCATCCGGATCTGGCCAAGTGGCTGGTGGAAGAGGGGATCGAAACCGTATCGTTGAACCCCGATACGGTGGTTGAAACCTGGATTTACCTGGCCAAGGAATTGAAACGCTGATCCTCCAGCGCGATACGAAACAGGAAACGCCATGTTGCCATGGCGTTTTTTTATTGCCTTGTGTTGCGCCGATAGTTCAGCGTGGTGTGTCGATCAGATCGATGTCAAAGCTTATCGATGCACCTTCGTCCGGCCCTTTGTGTGTCGATAGCGGCTTGGCCGTTGCTTCGTCTTCTTCCTGGTTTTGTCCGTGGCTTACCAGCCAGTGCAGGTTGGTCGGTGAGTCGGCATTCAGCATGGCTTCGTCGAGCGTGATCTTGCCGTCTTTGTACAGCTTGTACAGCGATTGCTCGAAGGTTTGCGATTCCTTCGACAGAGAATTCTCCATCGCCTCCTTGATTTCGTTGACTTGACCGTTGCGGATCAGCTCGGCGATGCGATTGTTGTTGATCATTACCTCTACGGCGGGCAGCTGTTTGCCGTCTATACCGCGCACCAGCCGCTGCGAGATCACCGCGCGCAGACAGACCGACAGATCGAGCAGGAACGACGGCCGTGCCTCTTCGGGGAAGAAGCTGATTACACGGTTCATGGTGTGGTAGCTGTTATTGGCATGCAGCGTCGATACACACAAATGCCCGGATTGGGCGTAGGTGATCGCATGCTGCATCGTATCCTTGTCGCGGATTTCCCCGATCATCAATACGTCCGGTGCCTCGCGCATGGCATTTTTCAGCGCATCGTGATAGCTCAGCGTATCGACGCCGACTTCGCGCTGGTTGACGATGGACTTCTTGTGTTTGTACATGAATTCCAGCGGGTCTTCGATGGTCAGGATGTGCCCCGGCTTGGTCGCGTTGCGATGATCCAGCATTGCTGTCAGCGTCGACGATTTACCGCTGCCGGTGGCGCCGACAATCAGGATCAGTCCGCGTTTCAGCGTTGCCAGTTCCGACAGCATCGGCGGTACGCCGAGTTCTTCGAGCGACGGTGCGGTCAGGCGGATATAGCGGATCACCATTGCCACTGCACCGCGCTGGCGAAATACGTTGACGCGGAAGCTGCCGACGTCGCGCATCGGAAAACCGAAGTTCATCTCCAGCTCTTGCTCGAAACGGGCGATGCGATCTGCCGACATCAGGCTGTAAGCACATTGCTTGACTTGTTCCGGGTCGAGTATCTGCTGGTTGACCGCCATCAGCGTGCCCTGAATCTTGATCTGGATCGGTGCGCCAGCAGTAAAAAACAGGTCAGAGGCTTTTTTTTCCGCCATCAGGCGGAACAGCGGGGTTAGATCCATCGATAGCCTCCATGAATAAGATATGCCACTCCAATCTAGCACATGCACTGGCTTCTGCTAATCCAACTTGGCTTGCACACAGGTAAAGGGGGGATAAGAAAAAACCCGCCATGAGGCGGGTTTTGGGGCGTGCGATCTGTGCTTGCTTAGTTGGCTTTTGCCACTTCCTCGTCACGCAGTGCACGACGCAGGATCTTGCCGACGTTGGTTTTCGGCAGTTCGGCACGGAACTCGACATATTTCGGCACTTTGTAACCGGTGAGGTTTTTCTTGCAGTGTTCGATGACTTCCTTTTCGCTCAGGGCGCCATCTTTCTTGACCACGAAGACCTTGACCACTTCGCCCGATTTTTCGTCCGGGATGCCAATGCAGGCAACTTCCAGTACGCCCGCGTGCATGGCGACCACGTCTTCGATTTCGTTCGG
>CALMFQ010000460.1 GCA_937863215.1 uncultured Pseudomonadota bacterium | reverse complement strand
GTCGGTCAGCGATCTGGCCGGAATCGAACGGGTGACGCTGGGCCGGTTGCCAGCCCACTGCCGCGAAAATAAGCCCCCAGCAAACCAGCGCAGAGGTATAATAACCAGCATTAATTATTTGATTTATATGATAAAACAATCATGAAGGCCGCCCTCCCTATATTCCTGTCAGTTCTATAACACCCTCGTTTCATCGCTGTCCGACCCCGATTTCATCGCTCAGCACCGCAACCGTCCGGTCGATTTCACTCGCAATACCGTCTTTACCTTTGCTCGTGTCGTCGGCGTGCTGCTGACAACGCTGCAACGCTCGCTGCAGGCCGAGCTGGATCAGTTCTTTTCCCATTGGCCGTTGCCGGATGGGCGCTTGGCCCACGACGATGCGTTCCGCATGGCGCGCAAGAAGCTCAAACCATCGGTGTTTGTCGATCTGAACCAGCGGCTGCTGGCGCAGGCGCCGTCCGTAGCCAGCCGCTGGTACGGCTGGCGGGTATTGGCCGCAGATTCCACGACGCTGTATTTGCCCGCGACTCATCCGGATACGATTGCGGCTGCGCACTTCAATCATTACCACGATGCGGCCGGGGGCATCTATTCGCTGGCCCGGGCGGCGGCCTTGCTGGACGTGGCCAGCGGTGTGTTTCTGCGTGCCGATCTGGCATCGGATAGCCAGGGGGAGCGGGCGATGCTGGTGGCACAACTGTCGGCGATGCAGCCGGACGATCTGCTGGTGCTCGACCGCGGTTATCCGGCGCATTGGCTGTTTGCTCTGCTGTGGCAACAACGGCGGGCGTTCTGTGTCCGCTTGCCGTTGACCTATTCGCCCCAGGTGGCGGCGTTTGTCCGCAGTGGCCAGGACAGCGCGATCATCTCCTGCCAGCCACAGGCGCACCACGCCGGCTTTGCCGAACACGAACTGCCGCTGACGCCGTTCCGGTTGCGCCTGATACGGGTGGTGTTGCCGTCCGGTCAGATCGAGGTGCTGGCGACCTCGCTACTGGATGAGGGGCAGTATCCGGCCGCTGTCTTCGGCCAGTTGTACCAGCAACGCTGGCGCATCGAAGAAGCCTTCCGCCACATCAAGTGCCGGCTGAAGCTGGAACGCTTCGGCGGGGAAACGCCGCTGGCGATCCGCCAGGAATTTCATGCGACGATCCTGCTGCACAATCTGGCGACGCTGGCCGGGCTGGAGGCGCTACAGTCCCTGCCGGAAGCCGAACGTCGCGAGCAGCATGTCAATCTGACCCATGCCAGCCAGTTCCTGCGCCTGCTGATGCCGCAACTGCTGCAGCCAGGCTGTGACATTGAGGCCCTATGTCTTGGCTTGTTTGAAGGTATCCTCCGCCAGCTCACCCGCAAACGTCCTGACCGGATCGGGCCGCTGCGAAAACCCAACCGGGCCAAGCCGCGTTACCATCGGGCTTACAAGTGATTGGTTTGAATTGGAAAAGGGCTTATTTTCGCGGCAGTGGGTTGCCAGCCGGGTGATTCGGACTTAAAATTCCCGAACGTTTTTGTCAACTTTA
>CALMFQ010000459.1 GCA_937863215.1 uncultured Pseudomonadota bacterium | reverse complement strand
GGCAGGCAACCTGCGCCGGCGGTGGCCGCAGCGGCGCAGCGCTGGCGAATTTCGTCAATCTGATCGAACGCCTGCGTAGCGACACGCAGCAGATGACGCTAGCGGAACAGATCGAGCACATGCTGGAGCATTCCGGCCTGCGCGCCTTCTATCAAAACGAAAAGGACGGCGCAGAACGGCTGGAAAACCTCAACGAGCTGACCAATGCCGCGGTCAACTATCTGGCCGAAGCCGACGACCGCAGCCTGACCGGCTTTCTCAGCCATGCCTCGCTGGAAGCCGGCGAACATCAGGCGCAGGCGGGGCAGCAAGCCTTGCAGCTGATGACCGTGCACGCGGCCAAGGGGCTGGAGTTCCATGCGGTGTTCATCAGCGGTCTGGAAGAGGGCCTGTTCCCGCACGAAAACACCCGGCAGGACCCGAACGGGCTGGAAGAGGAACGACGCCTGATGTACGTCGCGATCACGCGCGCGCGGCGCAAGCTGTATCTGACGCTGGCGCAGAATCGCATGCTGCACGGCCAAACCCGGTTCAATATCGCGTCGCGCTTTCTCAACGAGATTCCGGAACAACTGCTGTACTGGATCAATACGGCCGCGCCGGCAACACCCAAGGCCGAGCCGGCACCGGCATGGAGCAAACCCAAGGCAACCGGTAACGGCTTACGCATCGGCCAGAGCGTGCTGCATCCGAAATTCGGCGCCGGCGTGATCATCGATTGCGAAGGCAACGGCAGCGACGCGCGGGTACAGGTGAATTTCGGCCCCGAAGGCGTCAAATGGCTGATGCTGGAATACGCCAAGCTGAGCCCGGCCTGATGCCGCTTCAGGCACCCGCTGCACGCAGCCGGCCGGTATGGATGCGCCGGTGCTAAAAAAGTACGCGATTTACGGCTACATTGAAGCAACAACCTCGAATTTCCGCACTATTGTGAGCAATCCCCGCCCCGCCAACGCCCTGACCGAAATTGCGCTGCGTAATGTGCAGTTGCCGGCGCAACTGAATTCGCTGATCGACTATTCGCGCCTGCTGTTTCTGGTGGTCGATCCGATCAACGAAATGCGTGGTGTGATGACCATGACGCTGGCGTCGATGGGCGCCAACAAGATCGAATACGCAACGCGCATTGGCGACGCGCTGACCAAGGTGCAGCGCCACGATATCGACATCATCCTGTGCGAATACGATCTGGAGCACTCGGCCGACGGCCTGCATCTGCTGGAGGAAATCAAGCAGCGCAATCTGTGCAAGCAATCCACGGTATTCATGATCGTTACCGGCGAATGCCGTGCGCAGAATGTGATCGGTGCGGTCGAGCAGGCGCCGGACGACTATCTGCTCAAGCCGTTTACCGGCGAAGCATTGTCGAAACGGCTCGACAAGGTGATCCGCAAGAAACAGGAATTCCGCTGCGTCGACGAGGCAATCCGCAACAGCGAGTACCTGCGCGCGATAGCCGAATGCAACCAGCGCATCGACAGCCGCGACGAATACACGCTCGACTTCATGAAGCTGAAAGGCCGGCTGCTGCTGCAGATCGGCGACCATGCCGGCGCACGCCAGGTCTACAACACCATTCTCGCGGCACGGCCGATTCCGTGGGCGAAAATGGGCCTCGGCAAGTCGGAATATCACCTGCGGCATTACGCCACCGCCGAACAGCTGTTTCAGGAGGTGCTGGCGCAAAACGGCCAGGTGATGGAAGCCTACGACTGGCTGGCAAAAACGCACACCGCGCAGGCCGAATACGCCGCTGCACAGGCAATCCTGCAGAACGCGGTGAAACTGTCGCCGACCATCGTCAACCGGCAGAAATCGCTGGGCGAAGTGGCACAGAAAAACGGTGATTTCTCCACGGCCGAACAGGCATTCCGCGACACCATCGATCTGGCGAAATACTCGTTCTGGCGCGATGCCGGCAACTATGCCACCCTGAGCAAGGTACAGCTGGCCAAGGGCGACACCGACGCGGCAAAGAAAACGCTGGCGGAAGTGCGCCGCGACTTCAAGCAGGATCAGAAAGCGAGCATGCTGTCGTACGTGATGGAAGCCAACGTCAGTCAGGCGCTGGGCGACCACACCGCGGCCAAGCTGGCGCTGGACATGGCGCAGAAGCAGATGAGCGCACTCGACGGTCAGGTGCCGGACAACTACGCGCTGGAATTTGCCGAAGCCTGCTACAAGGGCGGGCAGGACGATGCCGCCAGCAAGGTGATCAAACACGTCATCCGCAACAACCACGACAACGCCGACCTGCTGGAGCGGGTGGAAAACCTGTTCGTCAGCGTCGGCAAGGAAGAGCTGGGCAACCGGCTGGTCAACCAGACCACGCAGGACATCGTCGACCTCAACAACCAGGCAGTAACGATGGCCAAGGGCGGCGATCTGGAGGGCGCGGTACA
>CALMFQ010000458.1 GCA_937863215.1 uncultured Pseudomonadota bacterium | reverse complement strand
TTGGCACTTCTCCTCTGTGTCGTAACACTACCTTTGCTGCAACTTCCGTGCCTACCCGCTTATCTGTTTAATTCAGGGTGACTGACTACTAGGCGCTCGCTTTGCGCCCGCCAAGTTGCTGCGCATCCCGCAAGGGGAGAGGGGAGTGGTTGCGTGGTGTTTATCGTCAGTTGGCAAGACGGCGGGATTTCCTCCCCTCTCCCCTTGCGGGAGAGGGGCGGGGGAGAGGGGGCAAAGGCGTAACCGCTTGCCAGCCCGCTCTGGGCGCACCCCGCAGCTTTGCCTGCAAGCCAATGTCAGCGCGCCCCGCAGGCCGATGTCTCAAGCGTAATGCGCCGCCGCGCGGCGCACTTTGCCGGCTGCGTCGAATTCGAAATATTCCGCCGCCAGCTTGGCGCCGGCGCTGCGATAGTGCACCACCAGCGAATCGACTCCACTCAATACTGCCAGCAGCTCGAAGCGCAATTCCGGCATGCGTGCCAGCGCTGCCTGCCAGTAGGCGCCGACTGCATTCTTGCCCTGCAGCCGGCCACTGGCTTCGCCGGCAATTATGGCGATATACGGCGACTGCATGGTGAAATCGTCGCAGTACAGGCGCAAAACACGCGGCAGATCGTGCGCATTCCATGCGGCGATCCATTCATCGGCAAATTCCTGGGCAAATTGCGGGTTCACTGGCTGGTCTCCTTGGGGATATACGCCGTCTGCGGCTGTAACCGGCGCCAGCAGCGCAGCAAGAGGCTGCGCACGATGCCGGTGGCCGGTTGCAGATGATAGCTGCTGTCGGCCAGTGCTTCGACCAGCAATTGTTCGCCATTTGCCGCACGATGGCGCTGGCCGGCCTGCAGTACGATATCTTCGCCATTTTGGCTCAGCCACAGGCAGCCATGCCGGCATACCAGGCTGGCGCCGCGCCGCAGCTGCAGGCGGCGGATTGCGCCTTGGGCGAGGGGAATGGGGCTGGGCATGACGACCTCCGGGCGGCTGATTGCGAGTCGTTACAGCTTAACGATTTGCCCGTGTGCCAGACAGTTGCAGCAGTTGCCGGTTTCTTGCGATACAGTTGACTCCGGTACGAAACTGTTATGCCTGAATTGGTCGAAACCTGTCTCTGTATCGTTTGCCCGCATGTGTGCGAGCATTGGCCGACCCCGTCTTCAGGAGTGCATCGTGAATCTGCCGCCAGCCGCCCACTTGTACGAATCGCTTGCCGGCGAGATTGCCCACATGATCAGCGCCGGGGTGATCAAGTCCGGCGAACGCCTGCCATCGATCCGCAAGCTGTCGAGCCAGCGCGATGTCAGCCTGTCGACGGTGATCCAGGCGTTCCGCGTGCTCGAAGACCGTGGCCTGATCGAAGTCCGGCCGCAGGCAGGCTTTTTCGTCCGCCGTCAGGCTTTGCGCGCCCTGCCACGCACCAGCCAGCCGTCGCCGGAGCCGGCACCTGTCGCAATCGACGATGTGCGCCGCCGGCTGTTGCGCGACAGCCAGTCGGAAAGCGGCGTCGCGCTCGGCCCGGCCTTGCTCGATCCGGCGCTGTATCCGAATCAGGCGCTGCAGCGCTTGCTGGCATCGATCAGCCGCCGTGAACCGCAACTGATCGGCAGTTATGCCTTTCCACCCGGCCGTAGCGAGCTGCGGCGGCAACTGGCACGGCGCTCGCTCGAATGGGGCGGCGATCTCGACCCGGACGAGCTGGTGATCACCAGCGGCTGTATCGAGGCGCTGCATCTGAGTCTGCGCGCCGTGACCCAGCCCGGCGACGTGGTGGCGATCGAATCGCCGGCGTATTACGGCACCCTGCATCTGCTCGAAGCACTCGGCTTGCAGGCGATGGAAATCCCCACCCACCCAATCGAAGGCATGTCGGTCGCTGCACTGGAGCTGGCAACGCGCAGCGGTGGCGTCAAGGCGGTGCTGGTGGTGGCCAATTTCGGCAATCCGCTCGGCAGCCTGATGCCGGACGACAGCAAGCGCCGCATGGTCGAGCTGCTGGCGGCGCGGCAGATTCCGCTGATCGAGGACGATATCTACGGCGATTTCCATTATGGCAACGAGCGGCCACGGCCGTTGAAGGCATTCGACCGCAGCGGCAATGTGCTGCTGTGCAGCTCGTTCAGCAAAATCCTCGCCCCCGGACTGCGGGTCGGTTGGGTGGCGGCAGGGCGCCACCAGCGCAAGATCGAGGCGTTGAAAACCATCTCGACCATGGCCACGCCGGAGCTGCTGCAACTGACGCTGGCGCAATTCATCGAGGGCGGCGGTTTCGACCACCACCTGCGCCGGCTGCGTCGCGCCTGCGCTGCGCAATTGCACCAGATGCACGAAGCGGTGTGCCGCCATTTTCCCGCCGAGGCCAAGGTCGGCCTGCCGCAGGGCGGCTATGTGCTGTGGGTCGAACTGCCACAGCACATCGATTGCGTGCAGCTATTGCAAGCCGCGCTCGTCGAAGGCATTTCGTTCGCCCCCGGTGTGCTGTTTTCCAGCAACCCCGAGCAGTACCGCAACTGCCTGCGCCTGTGCAGCGGCATCGGCTGGAGCCCGGCGGTGGAACAGGCGATCAGGCGCCTGGGTGAGTTGATCGGGTTGCAGGGATAAAAGCGCGCATTCGACCCGCGGAATGCGCCGCCTTATGCACAAGGCAAAATATTCCGACTGCAATTTCCCGATAAAAATTCGGTAATGTTCGCTTGTTAAGGTGCTCCGGCCTATTCAGACAAGGGAATACCGAAACATGAAGCTGAAACTGATTGCAGGGATGCTGGCCGCGGCCTCGCTCTGTGGTTGCGTGACTGACAGCAAAAGCAATAACGACGACGCTCAGCC
>CALMFQ010000457.1 GCA_937863215.1 uncultured Pseudomonadota bacterium | reverse complement strand
AGCCGCTGCTGATTTTCGATAGCGGCAAAAAGACCCTCTACCCGGCGCCGCAATTGCTGGAACACCCGGCGATCCGCCGCATCGAGGTGCCGGACGATGTCGCCTACAAACGGCCGATGAGCTACGACGCGCTTCCGCTGGCGTGGCTGCTGAAGGCGCAGGGCGTGCTGCCGTCCGATACGCTGCAGTTCAAGGCACTCGACGGCTTTGCCATGACCATGCCGGCGGCGCCGCTGTTCAATCAGTATCCGGACAAGGCGCAGGCGTGGCTGGCGATCGAGCATGCCGACAACAAATGGCCGCCGCTGAAAGGCGAATCCGGCCCCGGTGCCGGGCCGTTTTATCTGGTATGGCTGAATCCGCGCGCCAGCCGCATCAGCCCGGAGCAATGGCCATACCAGATTGCCCGCATCAGCGTCGAGATGCCCGCAGCACGACGCTGGCCGCAACTGGCACCGGCTGCGGAGCTACCGGCCAACCATCCGGCGCGCAGCGGTTTCGAGCTGTTCCAGAAGCACTGTTTTGCCTGCCACACCCTGAACGGCGCTGGCGAGGCACGGCTGGGCCCGGACTTGAACCAGCCGCTCAACCCCACTGAATATTTGCGCGACGGCGTGCTACGCCAGCTGATCCGCAACAACCAGAGCGTGCGCCACTGGCCGGAGGCAAAAATGCCCAAGTTTGGCCCCGATGTGCTGGCGGAAAAAGAGCTGAGCGACCTGCTGGCCTATCTGCAGCACATGGCTGGACGCAAGATCAAATAAACTGGCCTGCAAGCCGCACTGGTATTGGGCTGCAGCCCAGGCTGCAAGGCAATGCCAGCGTGCTCTGCAGCTGGGTATTTAAATTCGAGTAAGCAACAGGGAGATAAAATCGATGGCTACCGCATTGCTGCCGCTGGCAGAAGGTTTTGAAGAAATCGAAGCGATCACCGTGATCGATGTGCTGCGCCGTGGCGGCGTCAGCGTTACCTCTGCAGCCTTGAGCCAGCGCCTTGTGAAAGGCGCGCATGGCATTGCGATTGAGGCCGATACCTTGCTCGAAACCGCGCTGCAAAAGGACTTCGACCTGATCGTGTTGCCCGGTGGCCTGCCCGGCGCCCACCACCTGCGCGACGACTCCCGCGTGCAAAACCTGCTGCAACGTGCCGCCCAGCAAGGCCGCTACACCGCTGCCATCTGCGCCGCCCCGCTGGCACTGGCCAGCGCCGGCCTGCTCAACAACAAACGCGCCACCGGCTACCCCGGCAGCATCGATAAACTCAAGGTGCCGGGCATGACTCTGCAAAACGACGACGTGGTGCAGGACGGCAAGGTCATCACCTCCCGCGGCCCGGCTACGGCGATGAGTTTTGCCTTGTATTTGTTGCAGCTGCTGAAAGGTGAAGATGTGGCACGACAGGTGGGGGCGGGGATGTTGGTGGAGGGGTAATGTTCGCGGGCATTCGAATGCCAATGCTCCCAAGCTGCAGGGCCAGCTGCCATTGCTCTGCAGGCCGGGCTGTAGGCAATGCTAGTGTGGTCTGCAGGGGGGGGCTGTTGTAGGTTGGGTGGAGCAGAGCGATATCCAATTTACTAAAAAAGTGTGGTCTTATGCAGACAACCCTTGCGAGGCGAGTGGAGAACCAGTTTCGTTTTCTCGAAGGGTTTGAAGGTATTACTGGTTAACGCTGCTTCGGGCTTTTTCATAGGGAGCTTCTGGCGAAAATATTTCTGAAGTATCAACATTTTCGAGCCAAATGCTGAATTTGGTTTCGGTTGAGGCGTCCGGCGCTAGGAACCTAACAACGTACCTGTTGCCCGCAAGGAAGATCGCGTTAAAGCTTCTGTAAAGCACTTGATATGAGACCCTGCGCTTGTCAAGCAGTTGTTGATTGCTCCATTCAACTGTCAGGTGATGTTGTCCAGGCGTCAGATAAATTGCAACTGGCCTGCCGGATAGCGAAGGGCTGAGTTCCTTGCCATCAACAGAATAAAATTCAATTCCGGCCCCTTTTCTTTGTAGACCAGCAACCAACGCCAGTTCGCTCTCTTGCTTGGAGGGGCCTTGATAGGCGTGGGTCACTTCATAATCTGTAGCACACGAAATTAGGGTAATCGACAAACAGAATATAAGGAGTAACCGGAGAAGCGTTGTTAGGTTTTGAGGCATGAATGGCTGCATTTCATGTTTCGTCGAAGTGCTAACATCTGACGGATCTATCATTCGTCGGAACGCCCCGTCTGTACCTGCCGCCGATGCCACCGGAACACCGCGCGATCCAGCGCATCCTGCACTGTTTCCGGCACGTCCACAAAGCGCGCTACCCAATATTCACCCTGTTGCCCGTCCAGCCCGGCTTTCAGTTGCAATGGCTGGGGGATGCGGCTGTCGATGAATAGTTGCAGGTGTAAGTCGGTTGCCGGTGGCGGCGTGCTGCTGCGCCAGGCGAGTGCTTGTGCCGACAGCAAGACGTCTTGCTGCGTGGGCAGGGGGGAGTTGGCATTCAGCAGTTGCCCGAGCATCTGCAGACCGAGGTCGATTTTGGCCTCCAGCCGCTGCAGTTGCGGGCTGTCGGGGTTGTCGGCGTGTAATTCGCCGGCGGGTTTGTCGAGTGCGGCGAGGCCGTTGAGCAGGGTGAGGTTGGCGAAATCGCAGCTGGCTTGTTGTGTGGCATCGTGGCCGACCCATGCCGCCATATGCAGCGGCAGGGTCAGGGTCACGGATACCGAGCCCAGATCGGGGCGCATGGCTTAGCCACGGATATTGGATTCGCGCGCGAAGCTGCTCAGCTCGACATACGGCTGCGGCTGCCAGCCCGGCTGGCGGTGTTCCGCCACCACATTGGTGAAAATGCCGCCGCGCACGTAGAACTTGGCGGTGACGCGCATGAACTTCGGCTCGGTAACAGCGACCAGATCGTCGAGAATCTTGTTGGTGACGGCTTCGTGGAAGGCGCCGGCATCGCGGTACGACCACATATACAGCTTGAGGCTTTTCAGCTCGACGCACAGCTGGTCCGGGATGTAATCGAGATAGATCACCGCGAAATCCGGCTGGCCGGTTTTCGGGCACAGGCAGGTGAATTCCGGGATTTCCATGTGAATCTGGTAATCCCGGTGTGTGGCGGGGTTGGGAAAAGTCTCGAGTGTTTTGGCTGGCCGGGTTGTCATGGCGATGGAATGTTCCGCGAAGGCTGCTGGGGCTTTTCATTATAATGGCCAGCTTAGTCGCTGACATTCCAATACATGAACGCCTGAAAGCACTCGCTGCCCAGGCAGAAGCCCCCAAAATACCGACGTGCGCCTGACCAAGCTCAAACTTGCCGGTTTCAAATCCTTTGTTGACCCCACCACCGTCCTCGTCCCCGGGCAGCTGGTCGGCGTGGTCGGGCCCAATGGCTGCGGCAAGTCGAACATCATCGATGCCGTGCGCTGGGTGCTGGGCGAATCCAAGGCGACAGCCCTGCGCGGCGAATCCATGCAGGACGTTATTTTCAATGGCTCGGGTTCGCGCAAACCCGTGGGGCGGGCGAGTGTCGAGCTGGTTTTCGACAATGCCCTGGGCCGCGCGGCGGGGCAGTGGTCGCAATATGCCGAAATCGCCGTCAAGCGCGTGCTCGACCGCGACGGGAATTCCAGTTATTACCTGAACAATCTTCAGGTGCGCCGGCGCGACGTGATCGACGTTTTTCTCGGCACGGGCCTGGGGCCACGCGCTTACGCCATCATCGAGCAGGGCATGATTTCACGCATCATCGAAGCCAAGCCTGAGGAGCTGCGCCTGTTTCTGGAAGAAGCGGCGGGCGTCACCAAATACAAGGAACGTCGCCGGGAAACCGAAAACCGTTTGTCGGACGCGCGTGAAAACCTGATGCGGCTTGAGGACATACGCAATGAGCTGGAAGGGCAGGTGGGGCGGCTGGAAGGCCAGGCCGAAATCGCCCGGCAGTTCCACGAACTCAAGTCGCGCCATGATCGTCGCCAGCCCCGCGCCGGAGTTGGCGGAGGCTGTGCCGGT
>CALMFQ010000456.1 GCA_937863215.1 uncultured Pseudomonadota bacterium | reverse complement strand
GTTGCCGGTCTGCGCGATCTGGTGCAGGAGGGCTACGCACCGCGCACCCGCTTGCTGGAGATGGAGCGGATGATGGCGCAGTTGAATGGCGAGCGCGGCTCGACGCTGGCCGATATCGAGCGGGCGCAGCGTACCATTGCCGAAGCCAAGTTACGCGGCATCCAGGTGGAGCAGGATTTTCTGAAAGAAGTGGACACGCAGCTGTCGCAGGCGCAGGCGGAAGTCACGCGCTGGGGCAATGAGCTGCGCAGCCGCGAAGAAGAAGTTGCGCGCAGTGTGTTGCGGGCACCGACAACCGGCCATGTGGTGGGGCTTGCTGTGCATACCGAAGGCGGTGTGGTGAGGCCGGGCGAGGTGTTGATGGAAATCGTGCCGGAAGACGACCGCCTGGTGATCGAAGCCCAATTGCCGCCGCACTTGATCGACAAGGTGCATACCAATCTCGAGAGCGAAGTGCGCTTTTCCTCGTTGGGAACGCGCGGGCAGGTGCCTACCTTGTATGGCAAGGTTGAGAGCGTTTCTGCCGATCGCCTGGTTGACCAGCGCGGTGCCGCCTACTATCTGGCCAAAGTTCAGGTCAGCAAGAAAAGTCTGGATGAGCTGAGCAAGCAGCAGCTGAAAATCCAGCCAGGCATGCCGGCGGAAGTCGTGATCAAAACCGGTGAGCGGAGCATGTTGGACTATATGCTGCGTCCGCTGCTGAATCACATTGGCCCGGCGATGAAGGAGCATTGATAGCCCATGATGAAGCTCAATCTTTCTACTCTGGCTGTGTGTGCGGCATTGGCCTGTTCCGGTATTGCCCGTGGCGGTGAATTGATCGATTTGTATCGTAGTGCCGTTGCCAACGATCCCCGCTACGCTTCGGCCCGGGCTCAGCAGGAGTCGGCTCACCAAGCCATTCCGATTGCCCGTTCCTATTTATTGCCGCGCGTCACTGCATCTGGCAGTTATGGCAGAACGGAGGTGCAGAACGATGCGCCGTCTTTTGTCGGTAGTCGTGCTGACCATGATTACTGGTTCAATTCGCGCAATTACTCGGCGGTGCTTTCCCAGCCCGTGTACCGGCCGGCAACGTGGGAAAATTATCGGCAGGCGGAATGGCAGGAAAAGCAGGCGGATGCGTTTCTTGACCGCAATCTTGACGATCTGAAGACCCGCGTGGTGCAGGGCTATCTGCAGGTGATGCTGGCGGTTGCGCGCATTGACCTGATTGGCCAGCAGAAGAACCGCTATGCGCAGATACTGCAACAGGCGCAGCGGGCATACGATTCGGGGCATGGGACGATTACCGAAATCGCCGAAAGCCAGAGCCGGATGGATGAGCTGCTGGCGGAGGATGCGTCAGCCCGGGCGGTATACGATAACCGCTTGGCCGAATTGCGCAATATTGTCGGCGATTCTGCCTATAAACCTAAATCGCCCGGTATTCCGGCTTTCAATCCTGCGCTGCACGGTGGTTTGAGCCTGCAGGAGTGGTTGTCGCTGGCACGGCAGAATGCGCCGGTTATCAAAGAGCAGGAAGCCAAGGTCAAGAGTGCAGAATATGAATTGAACAAAGCCAAGGCCGCGTATTTGCCGACCGCGGATTTGCGTCTGCAGGTCGGATATGACAAGGATCCTGGCTACACCTCCATCAATGTCACCAACAAGACCAAGTCGGCAATGTTGATGGTGAGTGTGCCGCTGTTCGAAGGCGGGCAGACCATGGCTCAGTCGAGAAAATCGGCTGCGGATCTGACTGCCGCCCGCGAAGCCCGGCGTGCTGCTGGCGATGATCTGGCTGCGAGTATCGAAAAGGAATACGGTAACGTGACGGCTGCCGTGGTCAGGATCAATGCGCTGGTCAAGTCGGTGACGACCAACGAATTGCTGGTGACTTCTACCAAGAAGAGCGTTGCGGCGGGTATCCGTTCGAATATCGATGTGCTGAATGCGGAGAATCAGTTGTTTGAGGCTCGCCTGAGGCTGACTTCTGCCC
>CALMFQ010000455.1 GCA_937863215.1 uncultured Pseudomonadota bacterium | reverse complement strand
CGTAGTTGGTCAGCACCACTTTCAGCGGGTTGACCACGGCCATGATGCGCGGCGAACTGTTTTCCAGCTCTTCGCGAATCGCGCCTTCCAGTACCTCCATGCCGATATTGTTGTCCGACTTGGATACGCCGATACGTTGCGCAAACAGGCGCAAACCAGCCGGCGTATAGCCACGGCGGCGCATGCCGACGATGGTGGGCATGCGCGGGTCGTCCCAGCCCGATACCAGTCCTTCGGTCACCAGCTGGTTCAGCTTGCGCTTGGAGGTCACGGTGTATTGCAGTTCCAGCCGCGAGAATTCGTACTGGCGCGGGTGGCAGCCGATGCTGAGGTTATCCAGCACCCAGTCGTACAGCGGCCGGTGGTCTTCGAATTCCAGCGTGCACAGCGAATGGGTGATGCCTTCCAGTGCGTCCGAGATGCAGTGGGTGTAATCGTACATCGGGTAGATGCACCACTGGTCGCCAGTGCGGATGTGGTGCGCGCGGCGGATGCGGTAGATCACCGGGTCGCGCATATTGATGTTGGGCGACGCCATGTCGATTTTCAGCCGCAAGGTGCGGCTGCCGTCCGGAAATTCACCGGCTTTCATGCGGCGGAACAGGTCGAGGTTTTCCGCCGGGCTGCGCTCGCGGAACGGGCTGGGTTTGCCTGGCTCGGTCAGCGTGCCGCGATACTGGCGCATTTCTTCGGCGTTCAACTCGCACACGTAGGCTTTGCCAGCCTGGATCAACTCTTCGGCGTAGGCATACAACCGGTCGAAATAATTCGATGCCCAGCGCACCTCGCCATCCCACTGGAAACCCAGCCACTTGACGTCGGCCTGAATCGACTCGGCGTATTCGGTGCTTTCCTTTTCCGGATTGGTGTCGTCGAAACGCAGGTTGCACACGCCGGGGTAGGGCGCTTCGCCTTGCACCAGACCAAAATTCAGGCAGATCGACTTGGCATGGCCAACGTGCAGATAGCCGTTCGGCTCGGGCGGAAAGCGGGTGACGATGCGCTGGTGTTTGCCGCTGGCGATGTCTTCGTCAATGATATTGCGGATGAAATTGCTGATCACCGGGGCGTTGGATGCGTTGCTCATGGACTGCGCGGTCTTGAGTAAATGTGGAAAGGCGGAATTCTAACCGATCTGTGCCGGCTTTGCTGCGCCGGCCCGCCCCATGCACCAGCCCGGTAGCAGTGCCAGCACGAACAGCGCGCCGGTCAGCATGTAGGTATGGGTGAACGCTTGCGGCAGCGGTTCCAGGCCTTCGCGCCAGCCGAGAAACTGCGACACCAGGCTGACGCCAAGCGCGCCGCCGAGCTGGCGCAGGAAATTGGTTGCGGCAGTGGCCTGATTGATCTGCTCCGGCAACACGCTGCCGACCGCGCTCTGGTTCAGCCCCGGTACGATCAGCCCGAGCCCGAGGCGCGACAGCGAGGTCCAGGCAATCCACACCGGCATCAGCGGCGAGGCGACATTCTCTCCCAGCAGCAGGCAGGCAACGGCAAACAACGCCAGCCCGGCCAGCGTCGCCTTGATTGCCCAGCCCTTATCGGTCAAGTGGCCGCCGAGTTGCAGCGCCAGCCCCAGTACCAGTCCGGACGGCAGCAGGATCAGCCCGGTGCTGGCACCGTTGAAGCCGGCCACCAGCTGCAGCGACAGCGGCACCAGAAAGGTCGAGCCATACAGCCCGGCGCCGTAGGCCAGGCTCAGCGCCGCACTGGCGGCAAACCGCGGGTGGCGGAACAGCGCCGGGCTGAGCAGCGGTGCCGGGTGACGCAATTGCCAGCCGATGAATGCCGCCGCCAGCGCCAGCCCGCCCGCCAGTTCCGCCAGCGCGTCGCCGTGGCGCAGTTGTGGCAGCGCATCGAGCAGCGTTACCAGCGCCAGTGTCAGCAAGGCCAGCCCGACGCTATCGAATTGTGGCCGCTGCGGTGCGCCCTGTCCCGGCAGATGGCGTCGTGCCAGCCAGCCGGACAGCAGGCACAGCGGCAGAGTCAGTACGAACACCGCGCGCCAGCCGATGTGATCGACCACCACTCCGGACAGTACCGGCCCGATTGCCGGCGACAGTACGATGCCCATGCCGTAGGCCGCCATGGCTTTGCCGCGTTCGTGCGGCGCGTACATCGCAAACAATTGCATCATTGCCAGCGGCTGGATCAGCCCGGCTGCTGCGCCTTGCCCGATGCGCGCCAGCAGCAGTCCGCCGAACCAGCCGGCCGGGGTCAGTGCCCCCAGCAGCGAGCTGATGCCGAACAGCCACAGTGCCAGCACGAAACTGCGCGCGATGCCGGCACGCGCCGCTGCCCACGCCGCGACCAGCATCGATGCGGTGCCGGCGGCAAGAAAGGCGGTAGCCAGCAGTTGCACCTTGTCCTGCCCGAGGTGGAAGTCGCGCATGATGTGCGGCATTGCCAGGTTGATCAGCGTTGCTTCCATCACCGCGGCGCAGACGCCGAGCACCAGCGTCAGCAGGATCAGCGGGCGCTGCGGCGGTACGGTGAACGTGGCAGGGTTGGTCGGCGTATCGGGCATGTCGGCTCGGTGATGGGCAGAGGCGGGCAATCAATGGTGCGTGGCACACCGTTGCACCAAAAAGTGGATGCGTATCAGGCCCGGAACATGAAGTATACTGCGCCGACCAGACAAAGCCCGGCCCAGAGAAAATCCAGTTTGAACGGCTGCTGCATGTACAGCAGCGAGAACGGTACGAATACCGCCAGGGCGATCACTTCCTGCATGATCTTCAGTTGCGCCAGACTGAGCACCTGGTAACCGATACGGTTGGCCGGCACCTGCAGCAGGTATTCGAACAGCGCAATGCCCCAGCTGGCAATTGCAGCAATATACCAGGGGCTGCCCGCCATGTTGCGCAGGTGGGCATACCAGGCGAAAGTCATGAAAATGTTGGAACAGGTCAGCAGCAGGATCGATTGCAGGGTCGGGGGCATGGCGCTTTTTACAGAATCATCTAGGATAGAGTCGTGGTATGCCGCAGTGGATGCGGTATTCGCATAGTGATGCGAGCACAGTTTTGTTAGAATTCCCATTCCAATCTTACCGCCGTTCCGAGCCTTCTATGAATCTTCGCCGTTTCCTGCCTGTCCTGACACTGGGTATGCTGCTTGCTTCCGGAGTGTTTGCCGCCGAGCCGCAGGAAATCGTCAAACTGGTCAAGCAGGGGCAGTACACCCAGGCGCTGGAGCGGGCCGACAAATTTCTCGCGACCAACCCCAAGGATGCGCAGGTGCGATTCCAGAAAGGCCTGATCCTGGCCGAACTGGGGCGCAGCAGCGACGCGATCCGGGTGTTTACCCAACTGTCGGAGGATTATCCGGAACTGCCGGAGCCGTACAACAATCTGGCAGTGCTGTACGCGTCACAGAACCAGCTCGACAAGGCACGTCAGGCACTGGAAATGGCGATCCAGACGCACCCGAGCTATGCCGTGGCACACGAGAATCTGGGCGATATCTATGCCAAGATGGCGAGCCAGGCCTACGACAAGGCCCTGCAGCTGGACAAAAACAATGCCGGTGCATTGACCAAGCTGTCGCTGATCCGCGAACTGTTCAGCAAGGTACCGGCAACGCCGAAAGCCCCGGCAGCGCCCGTCGCAGCAGTGCCGGCCGCCGTTGCCGCAACACCGGCGCCAGTGGCCAAGCCGCTGGCAGTCGCCGCACCGGCCAAGCCGATCGTCGCGCCGGTTCCGGTTGCGGCGGTCAAGCCGGCACTGACGCCGATCAAGCCGATCGCCGTGGCAGAAGCGCCGAAGCCGGTCGAGAAACCGGTGGAAAAGATCGAAAAGCCGCTGGAAAAGGTCAAGGAAGCGCCTGCGAAAACGCCTGAACCGGCCAGACCGGCCGCCGGCGCTGAAGACAGCGACGAGGTGCTGAGCTCGGTAAACGGCTGGGCCAAAGCCTGGGCAGGGCAAAAGGTGCCGGCCTATCTCGGCTATTACGCCAAGTCGTTTCAGCCGCCGAAAGGCGAATCGCGCTCCAGCTGGGAGACTTCGCGCAAGGACCGTATCAGCCGGCCGAAGAGCATCGATGTCAGCGTCGATGCGCCGAAAATCAAATTCAATGACGATGGCCGGGCCGTGGTTTCCTTTACTCAGCACTATCGTTCGGATAGTCTGAAAACATCTACCGGAAAAACATTGGTGCTGGCCAAGAACAATGGCAAGTGGTTGATTGTCGAAGAACGTGTAGGTCGATAATTGGCGATGTGGTCAATGAAACAACAACGACGCTCCGGGCTGAAAACCGGGCTCAAGCTGTTGGCCTGTCTCAGCGGTGTGGTTTACGTCGCGCCGCATCCGGCCAACTCGATGAGCAACCTGCCGTTTGATCTGGGACGCACGGTCAACGTTGGCAGACTGTTGCCGCAATCGCCGGAAACCATGCTGGTGCGGGTGCTGCAGGATATTCGCGCCAATCATCTGGATGCCGCGCTGGCCCAGCTTGATCGCCTGATCGAAATGGAGCCGAATTACCGCCTGGCGCATCTGATCAAGGGCGATCTGCTGCTGGCGCGCGCGCGGCCGCTGACCGCGTTCGGCAATGCCGACGGCGTGTCCAGCGATGCGGTACAGGATTTACGCCACGAAGCGCTGGTGCGCCTGTCGCGCTACCAGGCGCCACCGCCGGTCAATGCCGTGCCGGCCGATCTGCTGGAATTGCCGCCGTCGCAGCAATACGCGCTGCTGGTGGATACCAATCGTTCGCGTCTGTATGTCTATCGCAACGATAATGGCGTGCCGCGTTATCACTCGGATTACTACATCACCATCGGCAAGAAGGGCTACGAGAAATCGCGCGAAGGCGATCAGCGTACGCCGCTGGGAGTCTATTTCGTCACCACCAGGCTGGAGCGCGAAAAACTCAATAAGGCGGTCGGCACGCAGGCGGCCGAATTGTTCGGCATCGGCGCATGGCCGCTGTCCTACCCCAACGAATGGGATCGCCAGCATGGCCGCCGTGGTCATGGCATCTGGCTGCATGGCACGCCGGGCGACACCTACAGCCGCCCGCCGCTGGCCAGCAATGGCTGCGTGGTGCTGACCAATCAGGATATGGAGAAGGTCGGCCAGATACTGCAGGCCGGTGTGACCCCGGTGGTGATCACCGACAAGGTCGAGTGGGTCGACCAGCTGCGCTGGCAGAAAGAGCGTACGCAACTGGCGCAACAGGTGGAAGCCTGGCGGCGCGACTGGGAAGGCAAGGATGCGGAGCGCTTCCTCAGCCACTATTCCGAATCCGCCAGCGCCAACGGTATGTCGTTCAAGAACTGGGCACAGCAGAAGCGCCAGGCTGGCAGCGCTACCCAGTGGAAGAAAGTCCAGTTGGAAAACGTCAGCGTCTTGCGCTATCCGGCACCGACGCCGATGGCGGTTGTCACCTTCGACCAGGATTACCGCAGCGACGCGACCAGCACGCGCAGTAAAAAACGCCAGTACTGGGCGCTGGAAAACGGCCAGTGGCGTATCGTCTTCGAAGGCTCGGCCTGACCCGGCCCGGCCTGTATCGTCGCAATCAATTCCGGAGGAATACATGAAACTGGTAGCAAACCTGTTGCTGGGGGCTTTGTTTGCCTTGCCGTTGAGTCAGGCATGGGCAGCCAATCCGCAGGTCGAACTGAAAACCTCGTTCGGTACGATCAAGCTGGAGCTGGATCAGGAAAAAGCACCGAAAACCGTGGAAAATTTTCTTGCCTACGTCAAAAGCGGCCATTACAAGGACACAGTTTTTCATCGCGTGATCCCCGGTTTCATGATCCAGGGCGGCGGCATGACTGCCGACATGCGCGAAAAGCCAACCCGTGCACCGATCAGGAATGAAGCCAGCAACGGCCTGAAGAACGAAGTAGGTACCATTGCCATGGCGCGCACCGGCGATCCGGATTCGGCGACCGCGCAGTTCTTCATCAACGTCAACAACAACACCAGCCTCAACCGCCCGTCGCCGGACGGCCACGGTTATGCGGTTTTCGGCAAGGTTGTGAGCGGAATGGACGTCGTCAACAAGATCGTTGCCGTTCCGACCGGTGACCGTGGCATGCACCAGAACGTGCCGAAAATGCCGATCGTCATCGAAGACGCTAAAATCATCAGCCAGTAAGGTTTGCGGGCCACCGCCCGAACGAAAGGAACAGCATGTCCACCAAAGTAAAATTGAGCACCAGCCAGGGCGATATCCTGATTCAGCTGGAAGCCGAAAAAGCCCCGCTGTCGGCGGAAAATTTCCTGCAATACGTGCGTGACGGCCACTACGATGGCACCGTTTTTCACCGTGTGATTGATGGCTTCATGATTCAGGGCGGCGGCTTCGAGCCGGGCCTGAAGCAGAAGCCGACACGCGATCCGATCAAGAACGAAGCGCAGAACGGCCTGAAAAACGAGACCTACACGCTGGCCATGGCGCGGACACCCGATCCGGATTCGGCGACCGCGCAGTTCTTCATCAACGTCGCCAACAACGATTTTCTCAACTTCACCTCGCCGGACCCGCGTGGTTTTGGCTACGCCGTGTTTGGCAAGGTGGTCGAAGGCACAGAAGTGGTCGACCAGATCAAGAAAGTCAAAACCGGATCCAAGGGCTTCCATCAGGACGTTCCGGTTGAAGACGTCGTCATCGTCAAAGCCGAAATCGTCGATTAATCTCCCGTCGCAGCGCGGTGCCCTAGTGCCGCGCTGGTTTTGCCCGTCATGCAGCCCATCCTGTTCATTTCCGATCTGCATCTGAATGCCGACGAACCGGAAACCGTCGAACGTTTCCGCCACTTCTGCCGCAATATCGCGCCGCAGGCGCAAGCTTTGTACATCCTCGGCGATTTCTTCGAATACTGGGCCGGCGACGACGATATGGCCGAGCCGTTCAACCGCAGTGTCGTCGATGAACTACGCCAGCTATCCGACCAAATTCTGCATATCTACCTGCTGCACGGCAATCGCGACTTCCTGCTCGGTGCCGATTTTGCCACCGCAGCCGGCGTCACGCTGCTGCCAGACCCTTGCCTGATCGATCTGTGTGGCCGTCCGACCATCGTTACCCACGGCGATACGCTGTGCACCGATGACGTCGCCTACCAGCAATTCCGCGCCATGGTGCGCAATCCGCAATGGCAAGCACAATTCCTGGCGCAGCCGCTGCCGGTACGCAAGGCGATTGCCGAAGACCTGCGGCGCAAGAGCGAGGCGTCCAAACAGGAAAAATCCGCCGCCATCATGGACGTCAACGCCGATGCCGTCTCCGCGCTGTTCCGGCAATTCCCCTCCGCCCATGACATGATCCACGGCCACACCCACCGCCCGGCCTGCCATCAGCTGCAAGTGGATGGCCGCGAATGCCGGAGATGGGTGTTGCAGGATTGGTATGATGGATTGTCAGGGGGGCTGCAATGTAACCAGTTCAAACGGTATCTGCGGCCTCTATAGCAGCGGGTTGCGGCTCAGCGCCACGGCAGCGATATAAGCGAATGTCAGCAACGCTGCCAACCATGCTGCTGCACGGATTGCCTTGGTCTTGCCGCGTTTCAGCGCAATCGTGCCGAGCATGATGTACAGCAGCAGGCCCAGTACCTTGGCTGTCAGCCAAGGTTGGGCAAACGGCCATTGGTTGCTGAGCCAGGCGAGCGTCAGCGCGCTGGCGAGCAGGGTGGTGTCGATGAGGTGCGGCAGGATTTTGACCCAGCGCTGCTGCAGGCGCGGCGAGCCTCGCAACATCCAGATGCCGCGCAGGAAGAACAGGCTGAAACTGAGTGCGACGCAGGTCAGATGAATGTGTTTGATGGCGAGATAGTTCATGCCCGCCACTCTGCCAATCAACCGGGGGCGCCGTCAACCCGTGGAATCAGGTAAATCCGTGCGTAGCGGCGATACCACCAGCCAAAGCAGGCCAGCCACAGCAGTGCTGCCAGCATATAACCGTGCCCCGGGTGCGGCAGCAGGTCGGCACCGACCCGCACCAGCACGATTGCATGGTAAAGCCAGAACAGCGCCCAGGTAGGCTGGTCGGCCGTCAACGGGTGGCCGGAATGGCCGAGTGTGACACGGGTGGCCATTGCCAGCAGCATGGTGCCGATGAATCCCAGCATCAGGATGTGTAGCGGTGCCAGCCCGAAGCCGGCATATCCGGCCAGTAGCAACGTACTGTGCGCGCCGTAGCTCAGCATGCTGACGCTGAACCAGGCAAAGCCGATGTGCAGCATCGCCAGAATCCATACTTTCATGCTGCGGTGGATTCCCCAGCGGTACGAGACATAGGCTCCCAGCACTGCCAGCGGCAGATCGACCAGCCAGGTCCATTGCGGTAGCGCCAGCAGTTCCAGCAGGCCGTGGGCGACGCAGCCGGCCAGCAATACCCGCAACAGCCACAGTGGGCGCCAGTATTTGTAGGGGCGTACCACATTGCCGGTAAAGAACGGAATCATGCGGTGCCCAACGGTCAGGAATACCGGCAGGACAAACCACCACACGCCGATTGTGGTAGCGGCGCGATTCCAGCCCGGGCCGAGCAATTCGCCGCCTGTGAATGCGGCTGCGCCGAGCAGCCCGGCGAATAGTGCGGCGGCGGTTGCCAGCGGATGGTCCAGATCGGTTTTGCCGCAGGCACGGATGGTGCCAATCCACCACAGCAATGCGCGCAGCATTCCCAGCGCCCATAGTACGATGCCTGCCATCAGTACGCTGCGTACGCTGAACAGGCCGATATAGAACGTGACGATTCCGCCGCTCAGCAGGCCGAATGCGCTCAGATACACTGGCCGGCTCGGTGGCGACATATCCAGCCAGCGTGGGCCGGCGGTCATCAGAAAGCCGAAGAAGAACAGCGGAAACAGGCCGTACAGCATCAGGAACTGGTGTGCATGCCGTGCCGGAATGCTCCATTCGACAAACGGCAGCCAGCCGTTGAAGCGGGCGGCGATATCGTAGGCCCACCATAGCATTGCCAGCAGCGCCTGGGTTGCGCCGGCAAAAAACATCATACGATGCGGGGCGCTGCTGAATATGGGCCAGAAGGTGCGTTGCGCTTGCATAAACAATACCTGATCAAAACTGTCGGAAATAGTCTAATCCTATTCCTGTCGATGGTGCCAGTGGCGATTTTAGGCTTCTTGATACCGGTCAAATTTGTTGTGCCGATGGGCTGTTACCCTACGCGCCGATATTGGCCATTAGTGGATTCTCGATGATGGGAAACAGTCTCAAACCCGAACTGGTATGCCCGGCCGGCGGGTTGCCGGCGCTGAAAATGGCAGTCGATAACGGCGCAGACTGCGTATATATCGGCCTGAAGGATGAAACCAACGCGCGCAACTTCTCCGGTCTGAATTTTGACATGACCAGTGCCGCCGAGGGTATCCGTTATGCCCACGCGCGCGGGCGCAAGGTGCTGATGGCGATCAATACCTATGCCCAGGCCGCCGGCCTGCCGCGCTGGCGCGCGGCGGTGGATCGGGCCGCCGAGCTGGGCGTGGATGCGGTGATTCTTGCCGACATGGGCTTGCTGGCGTATGCCGCCAAAACCCATCCGCAGCTGCGGCTGCACTTGTCGGTACAGGGCTCGGCGACGAATTACGAAGCGGTAAATTTCTGCCACGAAATGTTCGGTGTGCAGCGTGCGGTACTGCCGCGGGTGCTGACAATTCCGCAAATCCAGCAGGTGATCCGCAATACACCGGTCGAGATCGAAGTGTTCGGTTTCGGTAGCCTCTGTGTGATGGTGGAAGGGCGTTGTCTGCTGTCATCGTTTGCCACGGGCGAATCGCCCAATACCCATGGCGTATGCAGCCCGGCTAAAGCGGTGCGCTGGCAGAAGGGGCCGCAGGGGCTGGAGAGCCGTCTCAACGGCATTCTCATCGATCGTTACGGCGACGACGAGAACGCCGGCTATCCGACGCTGTGCAAGGGGCGCTTTGACGTCAACGACGAAACCTATTACGCACTGGAAGAGCCGACCAGCCTGAATGTGCTGTCGGTGCTGCCGGATCTGTTCAGTATCGGTGTTGCAGCGATCAAGGTGGAGGGGCGCCAGCGCAGCCCGGCCTATGTGGCGCAGGTGACCAAGACATTGCGCGCTGCGATCGACAGCTGTCTGGCCGATAGCCAGCGCTACGCCGTCAAGCCGGCCTGGAGCGCGGAGCTGAACAAGGTTGCCGAGGGGCATCAGGCTACGCTCGGCGCATACAACCGGCCATGGAAATGACATCATGAAAATCTCGCTCGGGCCGGTACTGTATTACTGGCCAAAACAACAGCTGCTGCAGTTCTACGCCGAGATGGCGGATAGCCCGGTGGATATCGTCTATCTTGGGGAAGTGGTCTGTTCGCGTCGCCACAACCTGCGTTTCGATGACTGGATGAGCCTGGCACGCGACCTGCAGCAGGCTGGCAAGCAGGTGGTCTTGTCGGCGCAGGCGTTGCTGGAGTCCGAATCCGATCTGAAGGCGCTGCGCAAATTCGTTGGTAACGGCGAATTCAGTGTCGAAGCCAACGACTTGGGCGCAGTACGCCTGTTGCGTGCCGCGGGCGTGCGTTTTGTCGCTGGGCCGCATTTGAACATCTACAATGCCGGTGCGCTGGAGCTGTTTGCCGCGCAGGGGGCATTCCGCTGGTTGCCGGCGGTCGAAGCCAGCCGCGATCTGCTGGCGGAAATGCAGGCGCATCGGCCGCAGGGAATGGAAACCGAGGTGTTTGCCTACGGTCGCCTGCCGCTGGCGTTTTCGGCGCGCTGTTTTACCGCGCGCCACCATAATCTGAGCAAGGACGATTGCCAGTTCCGCTGTCTCGACGATCCGGACGGCATCACGCTGAAAACCCGCGAGGCAGTGCCGTTCCTGGCGATCAACGGCATCCAGACGCAATCGGCGCAAACCTACAATCTGCTGCAGCAAGTACCGGCATTGCAGGCACTGGGTATCGATATTGTACGCCTCAGCCCGCAGAGCAACAGCATGCGCCAGGTGGTGGATGCCTTTGCCGCAGCGCTGGCGGGCCAGCCCGCACCAGCACTCGATCCGCTCATGCCGGTTGGAGGCTGTGATGGCTACTGGTTTGGCAAGCCCGGCATTGAGTCAACCTATCTGGAGCAAGCGCAATGAGTCTCGAATTCGTCTTTCCCGCCGCACTGGGCAAAATCATCGGCAAATTGCCGCAATGGCCGCACGGCATTCCCGCCAGTCTGGCGCTGAACATCGCCGCGCGCCTTGAGTTGCTGCCGACCGATCTGGCCTTGCTGGAAGGCAAAACGTTTACCATTGACGTACAGGATGTCGGCTTGGTGGTGCGTTTCAGTTACCGCAATGGCCGCTTCAAGCCGCTGTTGCTGGCACGCGAAACCGATCTGCGCTTTGCCGCCAATCTGGTGGATTACCTGAAGCTGGTGCGCCGTGAGGAAGATCCGGATACGCTGTTTTTCAATCGCAAATTGCTGATCGAAGGCGATACCGAAC
>CALMFQ010000454.1 GCA_937863215.1 uncultured Pseudomonadota bacterium | reverse complement strand
TTGCCCAATAAACGGGCAGATCGGGCAACTGCCTGATCTGTAGCGCTTCTGGCGCTTGTTCCCGATACTCCCCACACGTTTATCCACAGAATCTGTGTATTTCCGCTAGCCGTATATTTTCCGGTGCACCATACAAATGCGGGTGGCCCGGTGTGTGCACCAAAGCAGTGTGTTGTTTTGGTGCGTTGTGCTGGATGGATTGTGCATCTGTCTGTATTGAAACAAATATTCAGGCATGGCACGGGCTTTGCATGGTAGAGCGGCAGAAGCTGGAGAATCCAATGCAAACCATCAAATCCACCTGTTGTTATTGCGGCGTCGGCTGTGGCGTACTGATCGGTACCGAAGCCGGCCGAATTGTCGATGTCAAGGGCGACCCGGAACATCCGGCCAATTTCGGCCGGCTGTGTACCAAGGGATCGACTCTGCATCTGTCCGCTCGCCCCGATGCACGTCTGCTGCAGCCGATGACGCGCAGCGATCGTTCCGCCGCGTTTGCTCCCGCTGCCTGGGATGCCACGCTGGACGAACTTGCCCGCCGCTTTGCCGACACCATTCGCGAACATGGCCCGGATAGCGTGGCGTTTTACCTTTCCGGCCAGTTGCTGACGGAGGACTATTACGTTTTCAACAAGCTGGCCAAGGGGCTGATCGGCACTAACAATGTCGATACCAATTCGCGTTTGTGCATGTCCAGTGCCGTGAGCGGCTACAAGGCCACGCTTGGCGTCGACGCGCCGCCGGCCTGTTACGATGACGTCAATCACGCCGATGTGGTGTTTATTGCCGGTTCCAACACTGCCTATGCGCATCCGATCCTGTTCCGGCGCATCGAGGATGCGAAACGGGCGCGCCCGGAAATGAAAATCATCGTTGTCGATCCGCGCCGGACCGATACCGCTTCGGCTGCCGACCTGCATCTGGCGATTCTGCCCGGCACCGATGTCGCATTATTCAACGGCATGTTGCACGTCTTGTTGTGGGAGGGGCTGATCGATACTGCGTTCATCCGTGCGCATACCGAGGGCTTCGATGCGTTGAAGAGCACTGTGCGCGAATACACGCCAAAATTCGTTGCCGAAATCTGTGGTATTGCCGAAGACGAAATCATTCAGGCGGCGCACCTGTTCGGTAGCGCCAACCGCGCGCTGAGCCTGTATTGCCAGGGGTTGAACCAGTCCAGTTGCGGCACCGACAAAAATGCCGCACTGATCAATCTGCATCTGGCCACCGGCCAGATCGGCAAACCGGGGGCCGGCCCGTTCAGCCTGACCGGTCAGCCCAACGCCATGGGTGGGCGCGAAGTCGGTGGTTTGTCGACGCTGATGTCCGGCCACCGCGATCTGGCCAATCCGCAGCACCGTACCGAGATGGCTGCCTTGTGGGGCGTCGGCAGTGTGCCAGAGCAGCCGGGCAAGACTGCGGTGGACATGTTCGAGGCGGTGCGCAGCGGCGAGATCAAGGCCATCTGGATCGGCTGTACCAACCCGGCCCAGTCGATGCCGAACGTCAATCTGGTGCGCGAGGCGCTGCAGCAAGCCGAGCTGGTGGTGGTGCAGGAGGCGTTCGCGCAGACCGATACCACGGATTTTGCCGATGTGTTGCTGCCGGCTACTACCTGGGGCGAAAAGGAAGGTACGGTAACCAACTCGGAGCGGCGCATCACCCACGTGCGGCCGGCGATTGCCGCGCCGGGCGAAGCGCGTGCCGACTGGGCCATCGGCGTCGATTTTGCGCGCCGGCTCGAAGCGCATTTGCGCCCCGGCCTGCCAAGCCTGTTTCCGTACCGTGCGGTTGAAGAGGTGTTTGACGAGCACAAGCGGACCACCGCTGGCCGCGATCTCGATATCACCGGCCTCAGCTATGCCTTGCTCGATTGCCAGGGGCCGCAGCAGTGGCCGTTTCCGGTCGGTGCTACTACTGGCGGCGAACGCCTGTACCGCGACGGCGTGTTTCCCACCGCCAGTGGCCGTGCCAGATTTGCCGATGTTGCTTATGTCGCGGTTGCCGAGCCGGCCGATGCGCGTTACCCGATTCGCCTCAATACCGGCCGCCTGCGCGACCAGTGGCATGGCATGAGCCGCACCGGTACTGTTGGCCGCCTTTATAGCCATGTCGAAGAGCCGTTGCTTGCCCTGACCGAAGCGGATTTGCGTATTCGCGGGCTGGAGTCGGGTGACATCGTGCGCGTCAGGAGCCGCCGTGGCGAAGCAGTATTGCGCGTGCAGGCCTCCGACGAAGTTCGGGTGGGGCAGGGCTTCATCCCGATGCACTGGGGCAGCCAGAACATGAGCGGTGCCGGCGTCAATGCGCTGACGCTGAATGTTTACGATCCGGTATCGAAGCAGCCGGAATTCAAGCATTGCGCAGTACAGGTGGAGAAGGTCGATCTGCCGTGGCAGATGGTGATCATGCGCCGCGGCGATGCCGTGCGCCGCATGCAGGCTCTGCAGCCTTATCTGGCACGCTTTACCTATGCCACTGCCGGCCTGTTCGGCCGCGACGAGCCGGCAGTGATCCTGCGTATCGCTTGTAGCCAGGCCCCCGAGGCCGCGCTGCTGGATGAGCTGGACGAGCTGTTGCAAATCGACGACGAATCGCAATGCATGGTCTACAACGACCGTAACCGCGGCATTTCCAAGCGCGTGCTGGTGGGCGAAAATGGCAGTATCGACGGCGTACGCCTGACCGGCGAGACTGCTGCGCGCGACTGGCTGAAAGAGCTGATGGAAACCGGTGCGCCGGCAGCCGAGCTGCGCAAATGGATGCTGGCGCCGACCGCCACACCACCGGCTGGCAACAACCAGCGCGGCAAGGTGATCTGCAACTGCCTGAATGTTTCCGAGCGTGAAATCAAGGCGGCCATTGCCGCCGGGCAGAGTTTCGCGCAGATGCAGGAAGCGCTGAAATGCGGCACCAGTTGCGGCTCGTGCGTGCCGGAAGTAAAACGGATGATCGCGGTCAAGGTCGAAGCAGCCTGAAGCCGTACCTACAACAAGGCTGGCGCGCCGGGCGACGCCAGTCACCACACCTGGATGAGGCAAGCCATATGTTGAATCTGACGCACTACATCAAGGAAATCGGCCGCGGCAAGGATGGGGCGCGCGACATGACCGAACAGGAAGCGTGCGAACTGTTTGGCGCCATGCTCGATGGTGGCGTACCGGATCTGGAGCTGGGCGCGATCCTGATCGCGCTGCGCGTCAAATCGGAATCCGACGACGAACTGCGCGGCTTTTACCGTGCCGCCGACCAGCGCCTGATCCGCCTCGACCGACCCGGCGGCAAGGTGGTGCCGGTGGTCATCCCAAGCTACAACGGCGCACGTCATCAGGCCAATCTGATGCCGTTGCTGGCTTTGCTGCTGCAGCGCTTCAATGTGCCGGTGCTGATCCACGGCCCGCTGGAAGGTATGGGGCGTACCGGCACTGCTACCATCCTGCGCGAACTGGGCATTCTGCCGTCGGTTACGCTGGCCAAGGCGCAGGAAGCGCTCAACCGCGACGGGCTGGCGTTCGTGCCGACCCAGGTGATCGCACCGGGGATCGCCGGCCTGTTGGCGCTGCGCCAGCGGCTTGGGGTACGTAACAGTGCGCATACGCTGATCAAGATGGTCGATCCGTTCGATGGCTATAGTCTGCGCCTGGTCAGCGTCAGCCATCCGGATTATCTGGGCAAGATGCGCGCTTTCTTCAATGGCTCGGACGCCAACGTACTGCTGCTGCGCGGCACCGAAGGCGAAGCTTTTGCCAACCCCAAGCGCCGGCCGCAACTGGAGCTGTTCCGCGGCGGGCGCCAGGAAATCCTGTTCGAAGCCGAAGTCGGGCCGATTGCCACGCTGCCGAAATTACCGGAGGCGATCGACGCCCACACCACCGCCAGCTGGATCCGCGCCGCACTCGGCGGCCATGCGCCGCTGCCGACGCCGCTGGTCAATCAGCTTGCCTGCTGCCTGTACGCCAGCGGTTATGCGCAGGACATGAATCAGGCCAAGGCGATTGTCGCGGTCGAAACCGGTAGTCTGGCGGTCGCCTGATGCATCGGTGCGGTGTCCGGTAGCGATGGCTCGTCCGACGGCAGCAGCTGCTGCGGTGGCGGCGACTGACGCGATGCTTGGCAGTATCGTGCAACATGGTTAGCATCGTCGGTTTACGTCAGTCAGAAGCAGTCCATGGTTGCCGGCGCATTATCCCGTTTGTTTCGTAGTGCCCTGTTGGGGCTTGTCTTGTCCGCCGCTACGGCGCCGCCGGCCCTGGCTGTGGCAACGCTGCAGCCAGTCACGCAAGTCGAGGGTGTCAGCGAATACCGGCTGGCGAATGGCTTGCGTGTGCTGTTGCTGCCGGATCAATCGCGCCCCACCACCACCGTCAACCTGACTTATCTGGTCGGCTCGCGCCATGAAAGCTACGGCGAAACCGGCATGGCGCATTTGCTGGAGCACCTGCTGTTCAAGGGCACGCCAAAGAATCCCGATATCGACAGCGAATTCACCCGCCGCGGCATGATGTCCAATGCCACCACCTGGTTTGACCGCACCAACTACTTCGAAACTTTCTCTGCCGGCGACGATAACCTGCGCTGGGCATTGCAGATGGAAGCCGACCGCATGCTCAACGCCGGCTTCGGCAAGCGCGAGCTGGACAGCGAAATGCCGGTGGTGCGCAACGAAATGGAAGGCGGCGAAAACGACGGCTTTACGATCTTGCTGCAGCGCATGGCCGCCAGCGCCTATCAGTGGCACAACTACGGCAAGGATACGATCGGCGCGCGCAGCGACGTCGAACGGGTGCAAATTCCGCGCCTGCGCGCTTTTTACAAACGTTACTACCAGCCGGACAACGCGGTGCTGGCAATTGCCGGCCGTTTCGATCAGGCCCGGACGCTGCAGTGGGTCAGCCAGTATTTCGGCGCCCTGACCAAGCCGGCGCGGGTGCTGGAGCGGACCTACACCGAAGAGCCGGTGCAGGACGGCGAGCGTGAAGTCACGCTGCGCCGTGTCGGCGATACTTACCTGCTGGCGGCGCTGTACCACGTCAGCGACGGCGCGCATCCGGACAGCGCTGCCATCAGCCTGCTGGAGCAGGTGCTGGGCGGCACGCCGAACGGCCGCCTGCATCGGCGGCTGGTGGAAAGCAAGCTGGCCAGCGAGATCAGCGCCATGCATTACGCGCTGGCCGAGCCGGGCTATCTGCTGCTGGCGGCCAAGACCGGCAGCGCTGCCGATGTCGGCAAGATTCGCGGCCTGCTGCTGCAGACCATCGAGGGTATCGCCAGCGAGCCGATTACCCAGGCCGAACTCGACAGCGCGCGTGCCGCATGGCTCAACCAGTTCGACAAGACCGTCGCCGACCCCAACCTGTTTGCCATTGCGCTATCGGATGCCATCGCCCGCGGCGACTGGCGCCTGTTCTTTCTCGAACGCGACCGGGTGGAACAGCTGCAGCCGGCCGATCTGCAGCGCGCGGCGCTGAATTACCTGCTGCCGAGCAACCGCACCTTCGGCCAGTTCATTCCCGATAACCATCCGCAGCGCAGTGCGATACCGGCGCGCAGCGAGCCGCAGCGCATGGTGCAGGGGTACGTCGGCAAACCGGCACCGACGCAGGGCGAGCTGTTCGATTCCAGTCCGGCCAGTATCGAGGCTCGGCTGCAGCGCGAGCAATTGCCGCAGGGGCTGCAACTGGTGCTGTTGCCCAAGCGTAATCGCGCCGATCAGATAACGCTGGCACTGCAACTGCATTTCGGCGACGAACACAGCCTGTCCGGCCGCGATCTGGCCGGCGAAGCGGCAGCGGCGATGCTGTTGCGCGGTGCATTCGGCCAGGATCGGGGCCAGATCGCCAGCGAACTGGACCGGCTGCGTACCAAATTAAGCATCAACGGCGATGCGCAGGGCATCAGCGTCAGCCTGCAGACCACCAAGAGCAATCTGCCGGCGGCACTCGGCCTGCTCGGCAACGTGTTGCGGCGGCCGACTTTCAGCAGCGACGAATTCGAACAGCTGCGCAGCGAATGGCTGACCCAGACCGCCGAAAGCCGCAACGATCCGACTGCGCTCGGCCACAACATGCTGGCGCGCCAGTTCGATCACTACCCGCCTGGCGACGTGCGTCATGTGCGCAGTTTCGACGAACAGCTGGCGGATATCGGCAAGCTCAAGCTGAGCGAGGTGCGCGAATTCCATCGCGACTTCTACGGTGCCAGTGCCGGCCAGCTGGTGCTGATCGGCGATGTCGATAGTGCGTTGATCCGCCGGCAGCTGGCCGCTACCTTTGGCGACTGGCGTGCCCGTCTGCCATATCGGCGGGTGCCGCAGCCATATCAGCCGAGCGGCCCGGCCAGCCTCAAGCTGGCGACGCCGGACAAGGCTAATGCCTGGTTCAGCGCCGCGCTGCAATTGCCGCTGTCGGACCGTTCGCCGGATTACCCGGCGCTGTTGCTGGCGAACTACGTATTCGGCCAGGGCGGTGGACTGAACTCGCGCCTGATGCTGCGCCTGCGCCAGCAGGAAGGGCTGAGCTACGGCGCCGGCTCGTCGTTCGCCGCCAGCGCCGACGAACCGCGCGCCGGGTGGGAAATGAGCGCCACTGCCGCGCCGCAGAATTTCGCCCGTCTGCAGAGTGCCTTCGAGGAAGAATTCCAGCGCTGGATCGAGCATGGCATCAGCCAGCAGGAGCTGGACGACGCGCGCTCCGGCCTGTTGCAGGAAATGGCGCTGGCACGCAGCGACGATGCGGTACTGGCCGAGGCGCTGCTGGAGCAGCAGCGCCTCGGGCGCAGGATGACGGTGCAGGCCGAGCTGGAAGCACGTTTGCAGGTGCTGACACCGACGCAGGTCAATACTGCGCTGCAGCGCAATCTTGCCGCCGTGCCGCTGCTGCGCGTGGCAGCCGGCGACTGGAGCAAGCTGCCACGGGAAGGGAACCCGGTGCCGCCGGCGCGTTCCAAGTGAATCCCGTGCGGCACCGATCCAAGCAGATTCAATGGCGGGCAACGCCCGCATTCGCACCCATCAAGGAGATAGCATGCGTTTGAAACCGTTGTGCCTGGCCGTATGCGCGGCACTGAGCCTGACCCTGGGGATGCCGCCGGCACTGGCCGACGCGCCCGCAGCCACCGCTGTCGCAACCAGCCAGCAGCGTGGCGGCGAACTGGCGAAACAGGCGGAAGTGGAGGGAATCCGCGAATACCGTCTGCCGAATGGCTTGCGCATTCTGCTGGCGCCGGACGCATCGAAGCCGACTACCACCGTCAACATTACCTATCTGGTCGGCTCGCGCCACGAAAACTATGGCGAAACCGGCATGGCGCACCTGCTCGAACACCTGCTGTTCAAGGGTACGCCGAACAACCGGAACATTACCCAGGAGTTATCCAGGCGCGGTATGCGGCCGAACGGCACCACCTGGGTCGATCGCACCAATTACTTCGAAACCTTTGCCGCCAACGACAGTAATCTGGAATGGGCGTTGCAGATGGAAGCCGACCGCATGGTCAATTCCTTCATTGCGCGCAAGGATCTAGATACCGAGATGACTGTGGTGCGCAACGAGATGGAGCGCGGCGAGAACAGCCCGGCACGCATCCTGTGGGAAAAGGTGCTGGCCAGCGCCTACCAGTGGCACAACTACGGCAAAAGCACGATTGGCGCGCGTTCCGACGTCGAGAATGTGAAAATCGAGAATCTGCAGGCGTTCTATCACAAGTATTATCAGCCGGACAATGCCGTGCTGGTGGTGTCGGGCAAGTTCGACGAGGCGAAGACGCTTGGCCTGATCCAGAACCATTTCGGCGCCATCGCGCGCCCGACGCGCCTACTGGAGCCGACCTACACCGTCGAACCGGCACAGGACGGCGCGCGGGAAGTGGTGCTGACGCGCATCGGCGATATCCAGTTGCTGAACGCGTTGTATCACATTCCTGCCGGCACGCACGCGGATTTCGCGCCGATTGCGGTGCTCAGCGAAGTGCTGGGCTCGACGCCGAGCGGCAGGCTGCACAAGGCGCTGGTGGAAACCAAGAAGGCCGTCGGCGCCGATGCCGATGCCTATTCGATGGCCGAGCCCGGTTACATCACCTTCAACACCGAGCTGCGCAAGACCGATTCGGCCACCGAAGCACGCAAGATCATGCTCGACGTGATCGAAAACGTGTCGCACAAGCTGATCAGCGAGCAGGAAGTCGAAATCGCCAAATCGTCGATGCTCAACGATTTCGAGAAGGTATTGAACGACCCGACCCGGCTGGGCATTTCCTTGTCCGAGGCAATTTCCAAGGGCGACTGGCGCACCTTTTTCCTCTATCGCGACCGCATCGAGGCGGTCAAGGCGGCCGATGTGAACCGGGTGGCGCAGACCTATCTGCTCGCCAGCAACCGCACCTTCGGCCATTTCATCCCCACCGACAAACCGGCGCGGGTGGAGGTGCCGCAGGTGGCCAGCGTCACCGAGCTGGTCAAGGACTACAAGGGCAAGCCGGCGCTGGCTGCAGGCGAGGCGTTCGATCCGAGCCCGGAAAACATCGATGCGCGCACCTTCAAGGCGCAATTGCCGAATGGCATGAAGCTGGCGTTGCTGCCGAAAAAGAATCGCGGCGAAACGGTATACATCAGCTTCAACCTGCATTTCGGCGACGAGAAATCGCTGTTCGGCAACCGTAGCGTCAGCGGCTTTACCGCCGGTATGCTGATGCGCGGCAGCAAGAAATATACGCGCGAGCAATTGCAGATCGAGCTGGATCGGCTGCGTACCAAGCTGGGGGTCTCCGGCGAAGGCCAGGTGGTGACAGTCGGCGTGGAAACGGTACGCAAGAATCTGCCGCAGGTGCTGACGCTGATGCGCGAAATCCTGCGCCAGCCGGCATTCCCGCAGCAGGAATTCGAGCAGTTGCGCAAGCAGGTGCTGGCCGATCTGGAAGCCAGCCGCACCCAGCCGGATGCCGTGGCGCAGCGCGCACTGGCTCGCCATTTCAACGTCTATCCGAAAGGCGATATCCGCTATTCCGGCACGGTGGAAGAAGATGCTGCCGCAGTCAACGCGCTGACGCTGGCGCAGCTGAAACGTTTCTACACCGGCTTTTATGGTGCCAATCATGCACAGATGGCTCTGGTCGGCGATTTTGACCGCGCCGAGGCCGAAGCGCTGGTGCAAAGCCTGTTCGGCGACTGGAACAGCAAAGCCGCTTATACCCGTGTGCCCACGCCGTTCCACGCCACCGCAGCCGCCAGGCTGAAGCTGGAAACGCCGGACAAGGCCAATGCCAGCTTCCTCGCCGGCCTGGCGTTGCCGTTGCGCGATAGCGCGCCGGATTATCCGGCGTTGACGGTCGGCAATTACATTCTCGGCGGCGGCTTCCTCAATTCGCGCCTGGCCATGCGCCTGCGCCAGAAAGAAGGCCTGTCGTACGGCGCCGGTTCGTTCCTCAGTGCCAGCAGCGACGAGGAATCCGGCTCGTTCGGCGCTTACGCGATCTATGCGCCGCAGAACCTCGACAAACTGCTGGCCGGCTTCCGCGAGGAGCTGGAGCGGGCGCTGAAGGATGGCTTCACCGAGCAGGAAATCGCCGAAGCCAAGACCGGCATCCTGCAGTCCAGCCAGTTGCGCCGCGCGCAGGACGGTTCGCTGGCGGGCACGCTGGCGGCGTATCAGCGTCTCGGTCGCGACATGAAGTTCGTGGCCGATTTCGAGGCAAAACTCAAGGCCTTGACGCCGGAACAAGTGTTGACGGCAATGCGCAAATATATCGACCCCACCAAGCTCAGCCTTGCCTATGCCGGCGATTTCGCCAAGAGTGAGGCAAAATAGGCTCTTGTCCGATAAGGCTGCACGTGCAATCCGCTTGAACAGTGGCAATGGCCTGTATGTAGTGCTATGCACTTCAGCCGATATGGAAATCATGTAAAAAAACAGGCAACCATTTTGGTTGCCTGTTTTGCGCTTGGGCTGCGCTACGTCATATCCATTGTGCCGTATTGGCTCAGGTTCTTGCGCCGCACAAATTGTCCCAGTTACGACCGCATCCCGCCAGCAGACCGCGGGTTTGTTTTGCCGGTGCACGTTTTGCAATTTTCAGCATCGTGATTTCCTTATGCAAGGATCGCTTCAGCCTATGAGATGAAGCGGAATGATTGGTTGCACGGTTGTGCGACCAAACTCGGCAGGTACGCCGAATTTCTTGTGCAGATCGTCCAGAGAAAGGCCGGCCTGCAAATGTTTGCTGGCTGTCATGCGGGCATAAGCGTGACGGCAGTGATTTTCGGCGGCCCGCAGTGGATCGCCTGTTTGAACAAAGGCATCTCCGGGGCAGATATCCCCACAATAGTGGCAACGTTCATGGCTGCCGCATTCCGAAAGATCGCCCATACGCACGGCGCGCCACTGATCGAGCAACTCTTCCCGGTTGGCAGCTGTAAATGATCGCACCGGTGTTACTTCTGTTGAGGACTGGCGCTTTAATCGGAATAAGTCGCCAGCTCGTACTTCGCCAATCGGCATAGGAAACGATATACAGGGGTAGATAGTGCCTTCCGGGGTAATGGCAATGCTGCCATGCCCAGCACTACAGGGTTTCTGGCTCGCTTTGGGTAAGGGCATGTAACCCCAGCTTTGTGTTTGATCTCCTACGTAGAGAGGAGAGCCCGGCGTCGCTGCCAATACGACCAACTCGCCGAATTCAGCAGTGGTTTCCAGTGGAGCGCGCTTGCCGTCAACGCCTGGTGCGATCATGGTGCTGATGATGATTCGCTCAGCAGATCCTTCGCCTAGTTGCTGTGTGTGTTGCCACTGGCCAATCGTTTGTTTGGTCAGCATGGTTTTGAATACGGTGTGGATGCCATGCTGGCGGAAAAACTGCAGGCTGGCCATGGTTTTGGCAAAAGATCCCGGTACTCGTGTTACTGCGTCGTGCTGAGCCGGGGTTGCGCTGTAGACGCTGACCATGGGTAACACGCCGCTATGCGTTGCAGATATTCTTTGTCCAGCTTGAGACCGTTGGTATATATCACTACCTGAAAACCCAACGAGCGAGCCTGTTGCAATAGTTCAAGGAAATCTTTGCGCAGGGTTGCCTCTCCACCTGAGAGCGTCAGGCGGAATACACCCAGCTGAACCAACTGGTGCAACATATCGCTGGCCTCTGCGGTACTGAGTTCGTTGGTTTGTCGTTGGGGTATTTCATCCGGTGCGTGAGCGGCACCGGGGTTGTAACAGTGCACGCATAGTTCATTGCAGCGATAGGTCACCTCCCAATGGGCTGAATAGATGAACTCCTGTTGTTCGGCCCACGCCATGCATTCTTTTTCAAGATCGGCGCTGGCGGGCGATTCGATCATGTCGGATGTGTCAAACAATGAAGAGGGAAAGGCAGGTACGGGTGATGGCATTTCTGCGGCAGTTGATGCGACAAGGCCCTCTTGGTGCAGTTCATCAAGATCGGAAGAGC
>CALMFQ010000453.1 GCA_937863215.1 uncultured Pseudomonadota bacterium | reverse complement strand
CAGTTCCAGTTCCAGTCCCAGTCCCAGTCCCAGTCCCAGTCCCAGTCCCAGTCCCGCCAGTCAGGATCGCACCGATTATCTGTTGCAGCGTACCGCCCCCGCTGATGGCGCTGATGATGCTGGTCAGCGGTACATTGGCACTGTCCAGGCTAGTGCCGAGGCTATCCAGATATGCGTCCATCGCATTGTTCGGATTGCCCGGTTGCAGGTTGCCAGTGAAATAGTCGCCGATATTGGTTGCTGCTGCAGCGCCCTGTAGGCCGGACAGCTGCGCATTGAGCGTGGTCTGCGCCAGTTGCAGCGCGTTGGCGGTGATTTTGGCTGCCAGCGTGGTGCTGAAATTGTTGAAATAGGCGGTCGGATCACCCTGGATTGCCTGCGCCAGCGCCATTTCGGTCAGTGGCGTGATATTGGCGGTGCCTTCGGCGGTAGCGGCCGAATGTAGTATCAGCGTATTCGCAGCACCATTGACCGTGCCGCCGGCCACCGCCAGCACGCACGGCGCGACCTGATCGCTGAGGGTGATGCTGTAGCTGCCGCTACTCGATGTGGTGGTCGTGGCACCGGCGCCGGCGCTGCACTTCAGCGTTACCGTGCCGCCGACAATCGGTACTCCGGTTGCTGCCGCGCCGCTGATGGTTTTTGTCTGACTACTGTTTGCCGCCGGGCTGTCGTTCGACGACGAACCGCCGTTACAGGCGGCGATGAAGACACTGCTGCCCAGCATCAGGCTGAGCGGAAGAATATGTAAACGGGTGGACATCGCTATTCCTTTCGTGTGTGGCTTTGAGCATGCGCGGCGCCGCCTGCGGTGGGCAGAGCGCATACAGACGGATTCGGTGCTGGGTTGCGGAAAAACGGCGGTCGCTGGCGGGCGGCTATGGCTGCGACTCTTGAAGTGATTTCTCCATGCTAGCGTGCCCGCAGCCAAATGCAAGCCGGCGCTTCATTCTTGCCACGGCGGCGCCGGCATGGCCGCGAATGCCTGGCGCAAGGCGTCGCCCCAGCTGCGGCGAATCTGCTGGAAATAGGCGTTGTCTTCGGCAATCCGCCAGCCGCTCGCCGGGCTTTTCGAACAGTTGCAGCTTGCGGAAGGTGGCAACGTGATCGACACCGGCATTGGTGCGCGAATCGGCTGCAAACAGCAGGCCATCCTGCAGGTTCATGGCGACGCAATAAGTCATGGCGGATAACACGGGAGACGATATTGCCACTGTAGCGGCTGCCGGCTCCGGCAACAAGTCCGCAAGCCACGGCTGCAAGCCGCACCCATACTGGCTCGCAGGCCGGCCTGCAGGCCAGTACCAGAGCGGCTTGCAGCCATGTCTATTGTTGCTGCTGGTCCAGCCACACCCACGCCGCCGCCTGCATCTCCTCGCCACCGCCGCCGCGGCGCACGCCGCGCACCGGGCAGGCGTCGAGATAATCCATGCCGATCGCCAGTTTCAGATGGTGTTCGTTGGCCTCGCTGCTATTGGCGACATCGAAGCTGTGCCAGCAGCCATCCACCCAGGCTTCGGCCCAGGCGTGGCTGGCGATGTGTTGCGCCGCGTGGCCGGGCGAGTAGATGTAGCCGGAAACATAGCGTGCCGGCACCCCCAGCTGGCGCGCGCAGGCGATGAACACATGGCTGTGGTCCTGACATACGCCGCTGCCCTGGGCAAACGCCTGCGCCGCGCTCATGTGCACATCGGTCTCGCCGGGGCGGAACGGCATCTGCGCGTGGATTTCGTCTGCCAGACAGCGCAGCGCGCCGACGTTCGGCGGCACATGGCGGAAGCGTTCGGCAAACGTGCGCAGCCGTGCATCCGGTATGGCGCAGGAACGGCAGCGGCGACAGGCCGTCGCTCTCGCCGGCATTGGCGGCGCTGGTTTCGACCACTCCCTTGGCACGGATGTGGATTTCCTGGTGCGGATAATCCAGCGTCAGCACATGCAGGATATTGCCGTAGGCATCCATTGTCGTCGCCATACACGGCAAAGGTGATGCCGACGCGGTGAAACAGTTGATCCGCCTCGGCGCGCTTGTCCGCCAGCGCCGCCAGACTCTGGTCGTTCAGCCAGTCGGCGAATTCGGCGTAGGGCGGGCGCACCTGCTCGGCATGCAGCAGCATTTCATCGAAATGCCGGGGATCGGGGGGCGTGAGATGGTGCATGATGCCTGCCTTGTCTGTCGTTGTGGCTGTACTTCTGCAAAGGTCGTGCCAGAAATAAAAAGCCTTGGAAAAACAATTGCATGAGCTTTTCGCTGCCAGTGCGGCGCGCTGTGCTGCACTGTGCTGGTGCAACGCGGTAACAATCGGCACTGCGGTATAATCGCCGCCTTGCCGTACCCCAGTTCAGGAAAATCAGCCCCGATGTCCGCAACCGTTCAAGACAACGCACTCGAAGTATTGCGCCACGTGTTTGGCTACAGCGCCTTTCGCGGCAAGCAGGCGCAGATCATCGAACAGGTGGCCAGTGGCGGCGATGCGCTGGTGCTGATGCCGACCGGCGGCGGCAAATCGCTGTGTTACCAGATTCCCGCCTTGCTGCGCCCCGGCTGCGGCGTGGTGGTGTCGCCGCTGATCGCGCTGATGCAGGATCAGGTCGCAGCGCTGCGCCAGGCCGGTGTGGAAGCGGCATTCCTCAATTCCACGCTGTCGGCGGCAGAAGCGGCGGAAGTGGAGCGCAGCCTGCGCGACGGCACGCTCAAGCTGCTGTACGTGGCGCCGGAGCGCCTGGTCAATCCGCGTTGCCTCGGCCTGCTGGCGAGCAGCGAGATTGCGCTGTTCGCCATCGACGAGGCGCATTGCGTCTCGCAATGGGGCCATGATTTCCGCCCGGAATACATCCAGCTGTCGGTGCTGGCCGAGCAATTCCCGAACGTGCCGCGCATCGCGCTCACCGCCACTGCCGATCAGCAGACGCGCGAAGAAATCGCCGAACGGCTGCAGCTGAAAGCCGCGCCGGTATTCCTCTCCAGCTTCGACCGGCCGAACATCCGCTACACCGTGGTGGAGAAAGACAACCCGCGCAAGCAACTGTTGCATTTCCTGCGCAACAACCACGTCGGCGCCTCCGGCATCGTCTATTGCCTGAGTCGCAAAAAGGTCGACGAAACCGCCAAATGGCTGAAAGAGCAGGGCATCAAGGCGCTGCCGTATCACGCCGGCATGGACAGTGACAGCCGCGCGCAGCATCAGTCGCGCTTTTTGCGTGAAGACGGGCTGGTGATGGTGGCGACGGTTGCGTTCGGCATGGGCATCGACAAACCCGACGTGCGCTTCGTCGCGCATCTGGATCTGCCGAAAAGCCTCGAAGGGTATTATCAGGAAACCGGCCGCGCCGGCCGCGACGGCCTGCCGAGCGACGCCTGGATGGTATACGGCCTGCAGGACGTGGTGCTGCTGCGCGAAATGATCGAACAATCCACCGCGCCCGACGAAATCAAGCGCATCGAGCGGCAGAAGCTGGATTCGATGCTCGGCTACTGCGAAGCGCCGCAATGCCGGCGGCAAATCCTGCTCAACTATTTCGGCGAAGCCAGTCAGCCGTGTCGCAACTGCGATATCTGCCTCAACCCGCCCGAGCGCTGGGATGCCTCGGTCTCGGTGCAAAAAGCGCTGTCCACCATTTACCGCAGCGGCCAGCGCTACGGCGCCACCCACCTGATCGACATCCTGCTCGGCAAATCCACGCCGAAAATCCGCGAATGTGGCCATGATCACCTCAGCACCTACGGCATCGGCAAGGATCTGAGCGAACAGCAATGGCGCTCGGCGCTGCGCCAACTGGTCGCCACCGGCATCGTCGATGTCAACGCCCACGGCGGCCTGCAGCTCACCGATGCCTGCCGGCCGATCCTGCGCGGCGAACAGGCGGTGCAACTGCGGCGCGTGATCGAACAGCCGAAAACCGCCGGTAGCAGCAGCAAAACCCCGCTCAGCTTCGACAACGACGCCGACCGCGAACTCTGGGCCGCGCTGCGCCAATGCCGCCGCCGGCTGGCCGAAGACCAGAACGTCCCCGCCTACGTCATTTTCGCCGACGCCACGCTGCAGCAAATGCTGGAAAAACGCCCGCAAAGCCTGGAAGCGCTGCGCGACATCTCCGGTGTGGGCGACCGCAAGCTGGAGCTGTACGGCACGGAATTCCTCGCCGTATTACGGCAGGGCTGAACGCCGCTCCGGCAGCGGTCTGCAGGCAAGGCTGCGCGGCAATAGGGGCGCGGCTTGCAGCCAGGCGCAGTGCACCCTCCAGCCCTGCACGCCAGCCATGCGGCTGCCCATTGCCAATCCGAAGGGGATGCTTGTGAAGCGCTTTGCCCGATTGTGTTGCCCGCTGATGGCAACGTTTTTCCTGTGCCACATGGCGATGGCGGATGGCCCGCAGCCTCGCGCCGAGCGTTTTCCCGAGGGCCAGCCGGGAACCCGTTTCTCTTATGCCGACGGCGTTTTTTCGCTCAAGTGCAATCGCTGGGAGGTAAAGGAAGTCAGGAAAGACGGAGAAATCGTCAGCAAGTGCGGCGATAACACGATAGTCGTGACCGCCGACGGAAATCCGCTGTTGGCGCTGAATGACAAGGGCGAAACCGTCTCAAAACTTACGCCGTTCCTGCCGCAATTATCGTTTCCCCTGTTCGTTGGCAGGAAGGACGCTTGAAACAATGGCTCGGCGACATGAGCTGCGAAGCGGCTGCGTTTGAGCCGGTGCAGGTTGTGGCTGGCAGGTTCGATAGCTTCCGGATCGAATGCGTGAACGAGGTGCGTATTTTGTTTTTGTCCCGCACGATCAAGACGACCAACTGGTATGCACCGTCGCTCGGCATGATCGTTAAATCCGTAAACGAAGACAGCAAATGGGATTATCAACTTGCCGGCAGCAACTGGCATTAAGCCGGGCGCATCCAAGCTGCGGCTGCCGTGCTATCTGCCGCTTGGCCGGGCAATCGCCGGCTCTGTTTTTACGAACAAAACATAAGATATTGTCTGATTTTTTCTGATGCAGCACTGAGCTAAGCTGCGGCTTGTCTTCTTTACGGACCGGCAAGGAAAAATCATGAAAAACCTGTTTGCAATAATGGCGCTGGTGCTGACCCTGGGCCTGACCTTCGGCGCTGCCGATGCTGAAGCCAAGCGCCTCGGCGGGGCGCGGTCGATGGGGATGCAGCGGCAGAGTACGCATCTCGACAAGGCGCCAACCGCGCCGGTTCAGGCGCCGCAGGCATCCGGCATGGCGGCCAGGTCGCCGGCGGCCGCGCCTGCAGCTGCTACCGCCAAGCGCTCATGGATGGGGCCGCTGGCCG
>CALMFQ010000452.1 GCA_937863215.1 uncultured Pseudomonadota bacterium | reverse complement strand
ACCCAAGCATCAGCATGCACTCGTGCTGGGTCATGGAGCACATCCGGGAACGCTGCGGCAATGTGGGGTACATACTATTACTCTGTGTCAGCCGGGGCGACGATATCGGCTACTGTTGCTGGCGAAACGCTGGCCGCGCATCTGTTCCTGTCGTCAAACGGCGGCTATGCAGTGGTGTCTGTCGACGGATCGTACTCGTTCAATTCGCCGCTGCCGGTATTCACAGCGGATGATTTGACCGCTGGTTTGTGCCGCGCGCAGGATGTTGGCCGGCGCTATTTGTGCAGCTACCTGACGAATGCTTGGTCGTATACGCAAGTTGTCGCTGAGGGATTGGCAGCAGGAAACCATTCACTTACTCTTGAAGTGACTGGCACTAAACCAGCCGCTTCAAGCGATTATCGCTTTTATGTCGAATCCTTGGTTGGATGCGCGGCATCAAACGATTGCACGCAGGCAAACACGTATATGGTACCAATTCGCCGATTCTGCGAATTGCTGTCGACTGGTGGCACGGCCTACTACTGTGCACCGATGTTCGCTCCAGCAGGCAGCACGGATTACCAATTCATATCCACTGTGCACGCGGACAACACAAACAGCAAGGAAGTATCCGTCGTTGGGCCGACGGTGCTTGTCGACGGGGTGGATCGGTCGTCTCCGACGCTCGGCACGTACTACACCGGCGAGAATATTCAGTGGTATCAGGAATCGACAGCGTCGCACAAAGCGAATCTGGCGACGCAGGTTTTGAACCGCAAGCGGCGCTATTCCGCCATGGCCAATCGCACGTTGCCGATCATGATCGACGTGACGTTGACATGGTTAGTTGATGGAATGGTCAAAGTCCATTACCCGCTGATGCTGCCGGTCAATGCGTACAATTTCCCGAACCGAAGCATGCCGGTAGAGGTTGCCAATCGCATGTGGTTTGGTGCCGAGATGCTGGAAACTGCGGGTTTTTCGGCAGACGATAATTCAACGACTGATCTCGGTGTTCAGGAGCATGTTGCGCAGCGCACCGCTCCGCAGATGGTCGTGCAGTTCGACGACTGCATGACCTGGGCCAGCCTGGTCG
>CALMFQ010000451.1 GCA_937863215.1 uncultured Pseudomonadota bacterium | reverse complement strand
CGTGAAGGCGGTCGTACTGTCGGTGCCGGTGTGGTTGCGAAGGTTATCGAGTAATCTCGGTGTTTGTTGTGCGGCATGTTGCAATGCCGCACTTTATGTAGGCGAGTAGCTCAATTGGCAGAGCGTCGGTCTCCAAAACCGAGGGTTGGGGGTTCGAGGCCCTCCTCGCCTGCCATATAAAGTGCAGTGCCATCCGACGATGTCGGATGGCTTTGCACGTTTCGAGTGGCCGTTAACGGCAGATTCCAAAAAAGACAAATGGAAGTTCAAGACAGAATCAAGCTCGCAGCCTCGCTGTTGCTGGTAGCGCTGGGGGTGGCTGGCTATTATCTTTTGGGTTCGACGGGTTCACTGGTCAAGGTGTTGTCGGTCGTGGTCGGCGTTGTCGCCGCTGCCGGCCTGATGCTGACCAGCTCGCAGGGCAAGGATTTCGTCGGATTCGCGCGTGAGTCGGTCGCCGAAGCGAAGAAAGTGGTCTGGCCGACGCGCAAGGAAACCATTCAGATTACTGCGGTGGTGTTTGCCTTCGTGTTGGTGCTGGCATTGTTCATGTGGGTTGTTGATAGCAGTCTGTCGTGGCTGTTTTATGACGTATTGCTGGGTCGAGGCAAGTAAATGACGATGCGTTGGTACGTAGTACACGCTTATTCCGGATTCGAGAAAAGTGTTCAGCGTGCGCTGAAGGAACGGATCGAGCGTGAAGGTATGCAGGATCAGTTCGGTCAGATTCTGGTGCCGGTCGAAGAGGTAATGGAGATGCGTTCCGGTCGCAAGACGATCGCTGAGCGCAAGTTTTTTCCGGGTTACGTGTTGGTCGAGATGGATATGACCGATGAGTCGTGGCATCTGGTGAAAAACACGCCCAAGGTGACCGGTTTTGTTGGCGGTGTGGGCATGAAGCCGACCCCGATCACCAAGAAGGAGGTCGATGCCATCCTGCAGCAGATTCAGGAGGGCGTTGAAAAGCCGAAGCCGAAAGTATTGTTTGAGGTGGGTGAGTCGGTGCGGGTTACCGAGGGGCCGTTCACCGATTTCAATGGCGTGGTCGAGCATGTCGATTACGACAAGAACAAACTGCGTGTCTCGGTGGCCATTTTTGGCCGTGCGACACCGGTGGAACTGGATTTTGCCCAGGTCGAAAAGGCCTGAGCTGCTTGAGGCCGCCTGGCGGCCGTTTTAAACGGGGAGCGGTGCCGCTGCATCGCGTTTGACCCATTTTTGGAGCTTTATCGTGGCTAAGAAAATTACCGGCTACATCAAACTGCAGGTTCCTGCAGGTAAAGCTAACCCGTCGCCGCCGATCGGTCCGGCGCTGGGTCAGCGTGGTCTGAATATCATGGAGTTCTGCAAGGCGTTCAATGCGCAGACCCAGGGCATGGAGCCTGGTCTGCCGATCCCGGTTGTGATTACCGCGTTCGCCGACAAGAGCTTCACTTTTATCATGAAGACGCCGCCGGCGACCATTCTGATCAAGAAGGCCGCAGGCGTACAGAAGGGCAGCCCGAAGCCGCACACCGACAAGGTGGGCAAGCTGACTCGTGCCCAGCTGGAAGAAATCGCAAAAACCAAACAGCCGGATCTGACCGCTGCTGATATGGATGCTGCAGTACGTACCATCGCTGGTTCGGCGCGCAGTATGGGTATCGAAACGGAGGGCGTGTAAATGGCTAAGGTTTCCAAACGTCTGCAGGCCCTGAAGGCCAAGGTGGATCGCAACAAGCTGTACGCTCTGGACGAAGCGCTGGCTCTGGTTAAAGAGACTGCGAGCGCCAAATTCGACGAGTCGATCGATATTGCCGTTAATCTGGGCGTGGATGCACGTAAATCGGACCAGGTCGTACGTGGTTCGGTGGTGTTGCCGCGCGGTACCGGTAAATCGGTTCGTGTTGCCGTGTTTACTCAGGGTGCCAATGCTGAGGCGGCCAAGGCTGCCGGTGCCGAGATTGTCGGTTTCGAAGATTTGGCTGAGCAGATCAAGGGCGGCATGATGGACTTCGACGTGGTGATCGCCAGCCCGGACGCAATGCGTATCGTTGGCCAGCTGGGTCAGATCCTCGGCCCGCGTGGTTTGATGCCTAACCCGAAAGTCGGTACCGTAACGCCGAACGTTGCCGAGGCAGTGAAGAACGCCAAGGCTGGTCAGGTTCAGTACCGCACCGATAAGGGCGGCATCATCCAGTGTACCATCGGCCGCGCATCGTTTGATGCTGCAGCGCTGAAGGACAATCTGGGTGCGCTGATCGAGGCTCTGCAAAAAGCCAAGCCGGCCAGCTCGAAAGGCATTTACCTGCGCAAAATCGCTGTTTCCAGCACCATGGGTGTAGGCGTTCGCGTCGACACCAATTCGCTGAACGCGTAAAGCTGTACGCAACCGCAGTCCGGACTATCCGGGCTGCGGTTGTTGACTTTGGGCTGCCGCAGCAATGCGGCAGATTGTCCAAGACCGTAGGTGCCGAAATCCGCAGGAAATCGGCTTAATTGTCCGCAAGGATGCCCTACGCAGACGGTGCACCCTAAGAAGAAGGTTTTAACGGAGGTTGTTTGATGTATTTCACTCAATCGCCAGTTGATGTTCCTGAAACGAAGGTCGCCGTATCTAAGGTGGCGGAATAAAGTGCCTCGGCGCGTTATTCCGATGTTCAAACTGTAGGAGGTTGACCTTGAGTCTCAATATTGAAGACAAAAAGGCGGTAGTGGAAGAAGTTGCGGCAGAAGTTGCCAAGGCGGAAACCATTGTTGTCGCCGAATATCGGGGCATCCAGGTTGCTAGCATGACCAAGCTGCGTGCCAAGGCACGTGAGCAGGGCGTGTACCTGCGCGTTCTGAAGAACACGCTGGCACGTCGCGCGGTTGCTGAAACTCCGTTTGCCGGTCTGGCTGACCAGATGGTCGGCCCGCTGGTTTACGGTATTTCTGCTGACCCGGTTGCTGCAGCCAAGGTGCTGTTCGATTTCTCGAAGACTGATGACAAGATCGTCATCAAAGCAGGTTCTTATGATGGCAAGGTTCTGGATGCTGCAGGCGTAGGCCAGCTGGCATCGATCCCGAGCCGCGAAGAGTTGCTGTCGAAGCTGGCGTACGTTATGCAGGCCCCGGTTGCCGGTATGGCGCGTGCTTTCGCCGCTCTGGCCGAGAAAAAGCAGGCGGAAGCCGCTTAAATCCCGATTTCATTTTTCTAGATTCTAGTTTCAGGAGTTTTACAAATGGCAATTTCCAAAGACGATATCCTCGAAGCCGTAAGCAGCATGACCGTTATGGAACTGAACGACCTGGTCAAGGCGTTCGAAGAGAAATTCGGTGTTTCCGCTGCTGCTGTTGCAGTTGCCGGCCCGGCTGGTGCTGCTGCTCCGGCTGCTGAAGAAAAGACCGAGTTCGACGTGGTTCTGACCGCTGCTGGCGACAACAAGGTTGGCGTGATCAAGGTTGTTCGTGCAGTTACCGGTTTGGGCCTGAAAGAAGCTAAAGACCTGGTTGATGGCGCACCGAAGAACGTTAAGGAAGGCGCGAACAAGGCTGACGCCGAGGCAATCAAGAAGCAGCTGGAAGAAGCTGGCGCGAA
>CALMFQ010000450.1 GCA_937863215.1 uncultured Pseudomonadota bacterium | reverse complement strand
GCTGATCGTCAACAGCGCCAAGCTCGATTTTGTTGATAGTGCCGAGGACTTTGAGGTACTTTTGCACTGCCTGCGGCAGATGCGCGGCGGGCGTGAATTCCTCAACCGTGGCTGATTGGCCGGTTTTTCCACTTTCCTGAAACGACATTATGCGCACAACTGTTACCAGTCTGCAGAAACTGGCCGCCGAAGGCCAGAAGATTGCCATGCTCACCTGTTACGACGCGAGTTTTGCTGCAGTGATGGATGAGGCCGGTGTCGATGTGTTGCTGATCGGCGATTCGCTCGGCATGGTGATCCAGGGCGAGGAATCGACGCTGCCGGTAACCATGGAACAGATGGAATACCACACCCGCATCGTCGCCCGTAGCGCGAAAAAGGCACTGGTGCTGGCCGACATGCCGTTCGGCAGCTATCAGGAAGGGCCGCAGCAGGCGTTCCGCAATGCCGCGCGGTTGATGGCTGCGGGCGCGCACATGGTCAAGATCGAAGGCGGTGCGACCATGGTCGAAACCACGCGATTCCTGGTCGATCGCGGCATTCCGGTATGCGCGCATATCGGCCTGACGCCGCAATCGGTGAACACGCTCGGCGGCTACAAGGTGCAAGGCAAGGGCGACGAGGCGGCGCAGCAACTGATGGCCGAGGCGCTGGCGCTGCAGGCTGCCGGTGCCGGTATGGTGCTGATGGAAATGGTACCGGCCAAGCTCGCCGCCGAAGTGACTGCCGCGTTGAAAGTGCCGACCATCGGTATCGGCGCTGGCGTCGGCACTTCCGGCCAGGTGCTGGTGGTGTATGACATGCTCGGCGTCTATCCGGGCAAGAAGGCGCGCTTCGTGCGCAATTTCATGAACGGCAGCGGCTCGATCCTCGCCGCAATCGAAGCTTATGTCGCCGCAGTCAAAAACCAGTCGTTCCCGGCTGACGAACATTCTTTCTGAACGCCATGAAGATCATCGAAACCATCGCCGAAATACGCGCATTGCGCCGCAGCGCGCAGAAAATCGCTTTTGTCCCGACCATGGGCAATCTGCATCAAGGCCACCTGTCGCTGGTCGAGATCGCCAGGCGTCACGCCGATATCGTGGTGGTGAGCATTTTCGTCAATCGGCTGCAGTTCGGTCAGGGCGAAGACTTCGACCGCTATCCGCGCACCTTTCAGGCCGATTGCGACAAATTGCGGGCGGCCGGCTGCGCGGCGGTATTCGCGCCGGATGAACACGAGCTATATCCGCAGCCGCAGCAATATTTCGTCGAACCGCCGGCAATCGCCAACGAGCTGTGCGGCGCACATCGTGCCGGACATTTCCGTGGCGTGACTACGGTGGTAGCCAAACTGTTCAATATCGTCCAGCCGGATGTTGCGGTGTTCGGCAACAAGGATTTCCAGCAGATCACCATCATCCGCCAGATGACCGAGCAGCTGGCAATGCCGATCGAGATCGTCGGCGGTGAAACCGGCCGCGCCGCCGACGGGCTGGCGCTAAGCTCGCGCAACGGTTATCTGAGCGAAGCCGAACGCGCCGAAGCGCCGCGCATCTACCGCAATCTGGCACGCATCAAAACTGCAGCCGAATCCGGCCGGCGCGATTTCGCCACGCTGGAAACCGAAGCCGTTGCCGATCTGCATGCGCATGGCTGGCAGGTCGATTATGTCGAGCTGCGCAACGCTACGACGCTGGCACGCGCCCATGCCGACGACAAGCGGCTGGTAGTATTGGCTGCTGCCAAGCTGGGCAAGACCCGGCTGATCGACAATCTGGAATTCAATATCTGATACTGCGAGTCAGCTGCACAATAAAAAACCGGCATTGTGATGCCGGTTTTTTATTGTGCATGGCCAGCATCAGATCGGCCGGATCACTTCAGCGCCATACAGCACCGGCCCGGTCGGCGAGCGGAATGCAGCATGCCAAAGGCACTCAGCGCGGTAAAAGTGCAGATTGCGATGGTTTTGCGAGACATGATGCCCCTCCTTGGTGGAAAAATGTGGGCCTCGCTTACAGATATGTACGGCACGGGCAATTGGCTGCAGCCCGTTGTTGCGATCGCGCAAAAACTTTTTGCAATTGCCTTCTGGCAATTAAGTGACTGTTATTCCAGCGCTAAGCTGCAGCTGCCCAGCATGCCCCATCCTGCCGGCCAAAAATCTTTCACCCGAAGTGTTGACAGGGTTTAGTGCGGTGCGTATAGTTCGG
>CALMFQ010000449.1 GCA_937863215.1 uncultured Pseudomonadota bacterium | reverse complement strand
CCATCTGCAAGCCAGTACCAGAGCGGCCTGCAGGGGCATGCCAGCGCCGGCAGCTGATTGGCCGCATTTCCACGTACAATCCCCGCCATTGCCTTAACCGATGGTTGCTCCCGTGAAAGCCGCTTACCGAATTGCCGTGTTGTCCACCTTGCTGTCGGCCTGTGCCAGCGTGCCACCGCAACAGCAGCGGCTGGTGGTGGCGTTGCCGCCGCCGGTGAGTGTGCCGGTGGTGCAGGCTCCTACGCCGGTGCCAGCTGAACCGGCCAGCACTGCCGCCGCGACTGCGCCGGCGGTTGTCGTCGCAACGCCGTTACCGCCGGCGGCACCGCCGCAGGCGCCAAAAAGCGGATTGAGCGATGCCGAAGGCCGGGCGCTGCTGTTGCGGTTGCTGCCACCGCAGATCAAGGATCGCAGCGGCTGGGCGAGCGATATTTTTGGCGCTTTCAGCGGGCTGAAAATCCCCTACACGCCGGAGTATTTCTGCGCGGCGATGGCAGTGATCGAGCAGGAGTCGAGCTGGCAGGGCGATCCGCCGGTGCCGGGGCTGAACAGGCTGGTGTGGAAGCAGATCGAGATGCGCGCCGACAAGTATCACATCCCGATGCTGGCGGTGCAGGCGGCGCTGCTCAAGCCATCGCCGGATGGCCGCAGCTACAAGGCGCGCATCGACAGCCTGCAGACCGAGAAGCAGATGAATGCGGTATTCGAGGATATGGTGGCGGATGCCGGCAAGCTCGGGCTGCCGCTGAATGTGCAGAATCCGATCCGCACTGGCGGGCCGATGCAGGTGAGCGTGGAGTTCGCCGACGGCCACGTGCGTGTCTGGCCGTACCCTTACCAGGCCAAGGGCAGCATGCGCCACGAGGTGTTCAGCCGCCGTGGCGGGGTGTATTTCGGCGTTGCCAACCTGCTGCATTACCGCGCGTCGTATCCGGAAATGATCTACCGTTTCGCCGATTACAACGCCGGCCGCTACAGCAGCCGCAATGCGGCATTCCAACTGGCGCTGGCGCGGCTGAGCGGGCAGAAGCTGGCGCTCGACGGCGATCTGCTGCGCTACGACAACGGCCGCCCGGCGGCAGTGGCGAGCGGTACCGAGAAGGCGCTGCTGGCGCTGGGCGGCAAGCTCGGCATCGGCGAGGCCGATATCCGCCGCGATCTGCAGCAGGAGAAAGCGGAAAGCTTCGGCCAGACACGGCTGTTCAACCGAGTATTCGAATTGGCCGAACGCCAGGCCGGCCACCGCATGCCGCGCGAAGTGCTGCCGCAGATTCGGCTCAATAGCCCGAAAATCACCCGCAAGCTGACTACCGAATGGTTCGCCAAGCGCGTCGATGGCCGTTATCAGACTTGTCTCAAGCGCGCGCCGGCACCTGTGCTGTGATTGGCTTATAGTGGCTAAGAGCCTATCCCGGTAAGCTCCAAACTTGCCGGCTTGCGGTCGGGCGGTGCTCGCAGTCCTCATGTACTCCAGTACACTCCGGCCTCCCACAATCCAACTGCGTGATGAGCCTGCTGGGATACGCTCTTAACATCAATCAACGGAGCCGCCGCATGCGTGTCGTAATATTCAGCCTGTTTACCCTGTATGCCTTGCCCGCTGTCGCCGATACCACGTTGTTTGTCGGCGCCGGCAGCCGCAGTGGCGGTTCGGTGGAGCGGCAGGCGGGTAGCGGTGCGATTGTGCCGAACAGCCAGAGCAACAATCAGAGCGTGTCGCTCGGTAGCGGCACCAGCGTCGATATCAGCGCCGACATGGCGATTGCGCCGAATTCGGCCTACCAGCTGTGGCTATCGCAAAGCTCGCATTCGCTGCAGCCACTCAGCGGCGGTACGCTGCGTGTCAGCCATGCGCAGATCGGCGGCATCAATATCTATCCCGATCCGGACAGCGGCCTGCGGCCGTTTCTCGCCGGCGGCATCGGTGCCTCGGAAATCCGGGTCGGGAATGCCGACGCCAAGCTGTACCCCTCGTTCAGCCTCGTCGGCGGGCTGGATATCCCGCTCGGGCGCATGCTGACGGCACGGCTGGAAGCGCGCTGGACCGCGGTGGTGGTGACGGCCGATTATCTGGTCTACTGCGCCGACGGCTGCAGCGCACGCATCAACGCCGGGCTGTGGTCGCAATGGGGCGGTGGGGCGTCGCTGGGTGTGCGCTTCTAGGTAAGCCGCCCGAGCTGGCTGGCTCTTGTGGGGCGGACTTCAGTCCGGGCGGCAAAGCCGCTGCGGCTGCCGGGATTGCCTGTGTTGG
>CALMFQ010000448.1 GCA_937863215.1 uncultured Pseudomonadota bacterium | reverse complement strand
AAATGCAGACAGTACGCCTGACGCGGCAGAAACAGACGGACGCCGGGACTGAGGGTACGCTCGGCGCAGACGGATTTACCTGCCGCACATTTGAGCTGCCGTGGCGCGGCAACATCCGGGCGAAGTCGTGCATTCCGCCGGGCAGCTACATGGTGCGCATTGTGCGCTCCCCACGCTTCGGCCGTGTCTACGGCCTGTTCGGCACGGCGCCGCGCGCCAATATCCTGATCCACTCCGGCAACTACGCAGGCGACGTGGACAAGGGTCTGAAAAGCCATGTGCAGGGTTGCATTCTACTTGGCAAGTATTTCGGCACGATGGACGGTCAGCGGGCGATCCTGCTGAGCCGGCCGACTGTGCGGGCCTTCATGGATCACATGAAGGGCGAGGCTTTCAACTTGGTAATAGAGGATCACACATGCTGAGCATACTGGCAGGAATTCTGGGTAGCAGCGGCTTTGGCTCGCTGATCGGGTGGCTCGGCGGCGCGGCAAACCGCTGGATCGATCTGAAGAATCGCGACAAGGACATTGCGGTGCTGCAGCTGCAGCAGGCGCACGAACTGGCGAAGCTGGACAAGGATCGGGAGTTCATGCTCGCCGAATACCAGCAGCGTACCCAGATCGCCACCATCGAGGGCGAGTCGAAGGTCGAGTCGGCGGGTTACGAGGCGCTGGCGGCGAGCTACGGCGCCGACAAGGCCACCTACGGGATCAAGTGGGTAGACGGTATCAGAGGCGTGGTGCGACCGATCCTGACGCTGCTGTTTTTCCTGCTGTCGTGTGTCGTGTTCGCCATCGTCGCGCAGTACGTGTGGGCGCGCGGGGTGCCGCTGTCGAACGACCAGCTGTACGAGCTGTTCCGGTACTGTATTTACTGGGTTCTGTTTCAGGCATCCGTTTGCGTCGGCTGGTGGTTCGCCATGCGACCGGGCAACAGGCCGCCCAAGTGATCCGCAAGCCCTTGATTGGCCTGAATGTTGCCATTGTCAACACCGGTGTTACAATGGCGACAAACCACTGAAGGCTTCACAATGAGCTTTTTCTCCAAGATTCTGTCGCTGTTCGACACCTCCGGCCAGGGCCAAATCACTGCCGGATCGCAGCTGCCACCTATTCCGCAGCCAAAGGTGCCGGCACGACCGATGGCGATCCCGTCGCACCTGAAGTCGGCCAAACCGTCAGCGACCAAGCTGCCGGAGAAGGACCTGAAGCTGGCATCGAGCAGCATCGTCGCGCTGCGCACCCGTACCAGCACCAAGGAAGTCATCAAGGAGCTGGCGGCCGCTTTCCCCGACCTGTCGGCGTCTGTGGATGCCTACCTGCGCACCGCGATCACCAGCAGTTACACCGTGGTGGCAAAGAACCTGGACGGCACGTTCAACTACGAGGCGACCGACGCAGCCAGTCAGCTGCTGGCCCGCTTCGACACGCTGAAGAACTACGCCACCGGCTTCAACGGCATGTACTCGATCCGATCTATCAGCGAGAGTCTGGCGAAGGAGCTGCGGCTGTACGGTTCCTGCGCAATGGAGCTGGTGCTTGGCAAGGGCCGCCTGCCGGATCGTCTGGTTCCGGTGAGCGTAACCAAGGTGAAGTTCTACCAGGACGGTCTGGACTTCAAGCCGGTGCAGGTGATCGGTGGCGAGGAAATCGATCTCGACTTCCCTACTTTCTTCTACGTGTCGCTCGACCAGGATTTGACCGAACCGTATTCGGCATCACCGATGGAGTCGGCGGTGCAGCCGGTACTGTTCGGCCAGGAGTTTTTCGACGATGTGCGCCGGGTGATCCGCCGCGCGATCCACCCGAAGATGGTGGTAACGCTGGACGAAGATACTGTGCGCCGCAGTATTCCGGCCGAGTATTACGGCCAGCCGGAGCAGGTGAAAACCTATATCGACGGTGTGATCTCCAGCCTGTCGCAGCAGATAAACGGGCTGAACCCGGAAGACGCGCTGGTCGTGCTGTCGTCCATCGAAGCGCAGTACATGAACAACGGCAACCAGTCGCTGGACGCGGAGTACAACGCGCTGACCGGGCTGATTGACGCCAAGGTAGCGACCGGCACCAAGACACTGCCGTCCGTGCTCGGTCACGGTTCAGGGTCGGCGAACATCGCATCGGCTGAGGCGCTGCTGTTCATGAAGAATGCCGAGGGCGCCGTGCAGCAGAAGCTGAACGAGATTTTCTCGCAGGCGGTCACGCTGGCGGTGCGCCTGCTTGGCTTCGATGTCTATGTCGATTTCCGCTACAAGGCCATCGATCTGCGCCCGGATACCGAACTGGAAGCGTTCTATGCGATGCGCCAATCGCGCGTGCTGGAACTGCTGTCGCTGGGCATGCTGACCGACGAGGAAGCCAGCATCCAGCTGACCGGCAAGCTGCCGCCGAAGGGCTACAAGCCGCTGACCGGCACCGGCTTCCGGCCGAACACGTCCGATCAGCCGGCGCAGAACCCGTACAGCAATACCTCCACCGGCCCCGGCGGCGGCGCGACGAACCAGACGCTTAAACCGGATACACCGCAGCAGGGTAAATCGCAAAACAAAGGAACCAAGAAATGATCGTGATCGACAAGGACACACTGTGGGCCGGTACTCAGGCGTCGCTGGAAAGCGCCCTGCTGGTGCAGCAGAAGATTCAGGACAAGATGCTGGCTGGCGACCTGGACCTGAAGACTTCCGACTCCACCGATGGCGCCCCCAGAAAGCATTACGATACGGTGGACGGCGTAGCCGTGGTGCAGGTGAAAGGTCCGCTCATCAATGCGGAC
>CALMFQ010000447.1 GCA_937863215.1 uncultured Pseudomonadota bacterium | reverse complement strand
TGGAGGCGCGTGCCGGAGTCGAACCGACCTACACGGATTTGCAATCCGGTGCATAACCGCTTTGCTAACGCGCCGTATTCTCTATCCCTGCCTGTCGGCCGGAATTAAAAAGGGAAAGCTGATTGCTTTCCCTCTCTGAAACTGGAGCGGGAAACGAGACTCGAACTCGCGACCCCAACCTTGGCAAGGTTGTGCTCTACCAACTGAGCTATTCCCGCATTATTTCTCGATCTTTGGGCAACTGGAGCGGGAAACGAGACTCGAACTCGCGACCCCAACCTTGGCAAGGTTGTGCTCTACCAACTGAGCTATTCCCGCTTTGTCACGACTGCTTTGCTGCGTTGCATCGATCAGAGAGCCGCCATTATAGCGGCGAAAAAACCCGTGTCAACAGCCTGCAATCAATTTGCGTGATCTTTTAATTGCGGCCACGCCATGCGCAAGTAATAAATCATTGACCACAAAGTCAAAACGGCTGCAATCCACATGAGTTTCTCACCGATGAATGCGGCGTCAATTACCTGCAGAACACGATCAAAGTACAACAACAACACGATTGCGACCATTTGCGCAGCGGTTTTCAGCTTGCCGATAAACGAAACTGCAACGCTACGGCTGGCGCCAAGCTGTGCCATCCACTCGCGCAGCGCGGAAATGGTGATCTCGCGCCCGATAATGACCACGGCAATCCACGATTCGGTGCGATTCAGGTGCACCAGCACAATCAGTGCCGCGGCCACCATCAGTTTGTCGGCAACCGGATCGAGAAATGCGCCGAATGCCGAGGTTTGCCCCAGCGCCCGCGCCAGATAGCCGTCGAGCCAATCTGTAGCGGCGGCGGCGGCGAAAATGGCGGCGCCGAGGATATTCTTGTCCGTCGCACTCAGCAGCGACTGCGGCGCATAGAATACGCCGACGAATAGCGGTATCAGCAGGATGCGTAACCAGGTAAGGAATATCGGCAAATTGAAGGGCATGTCGTTGTCGCTATGTTTTTAAGTATGTTTTGTCGTGCCCGGCAATGTGCTAATGCAGGGCGCGGTAAATCTGTTCTGCCAGTTGCGGGCTGATGCCCTCGACCTGACTCAATGCATCAACGCCGGCCTGCTGTACGCCCTTGATGCCGCCAAAATGAGTCAACAGCCGCTGGCGGCGTTTCGGGCCGACGCCGGGGATGTCTTCCAGCGATGAGCTGACGCGCGCCTTGGCGCGTTTGTGCCGATGGCCGCTGATGGCAAAACGGTGCGCTTCATCGCGAATCTGCTGGATCAGATGCAGGCCGGGATGATCAGTCGGCAATTGTAACGTCTTTTGTTGTTGCGGAATAATCAGGGTCTCCAAGCCGGGCTTGCGCTCTTCACCCTTGGCCACGCCAACGATCGGCAGACTGCTGAGGCCAACCTCGGCCATCACCTCCAGCGCGATTCCCACCTGCCCCAGGCCGCCATCGATCAACACCAGATCCGGTAGCACGCCCTCACCTTCTGCCAGCTTCTGGTAACGCCGCGTCAGCACGTCGCGCATCGCGGCAAAATCGTCGCCAGGTGTAATTCCGCTGATGTTGTAGCGCCGGTATTCGCCCGGCTGCATCGCCAGACGGTCGTAAATCACGCAGGAGGCGACGGTGGCCTCGCCCATGGTATGACTGATGTCGAAGCACTCGATGCGCTGGATGCCATTTCCCAGCCCCAGGCAATCCTGCAGCGCTTCCAGCCGCACTGCCTGGGTGGCCTGCATGCCAAGCCGTTGGCCAAGTGCAATTTCGGCATTCTTGGTGGCCATTTCCAGCCACACACGACGTTCACCGATAGTGTTGGTGTTGACGTAAACCTTGCGGCCGGCCTGCTCCGACAACAATGCCTGCATGGTCACGGCATCGGGCAATTCGGCAACGATGATCTGCTGCGGAATGCTGCGCTCCAGATAATGCTGCAACAGAAACGCCTCGACGGCGTCGGCTGGCCCGTATTCGTCGGCGTTGGCCGGAAAAAAACTCTTGTCACCGAGATGGCGACCACCGCGGACCATGACCAGATTGACACACACCAGGCCATCGCGTGCGACGCAAGCGACCACATCGGCATCGAGTTGGGAAGTATTGCTGCTGACAAACTGCTTTTCGCGAATCTTGTTCAGGCTGGATATCTGGTCGCGCAGCACCGCCGCGCGCTCATATTCGAATGTGGCGGCCAACTCGCGCATACGGGCATCCAGCTCCGCCAACAACTCGCTGTCCTTGCCCTGCAGAAACATTACAGCCTTACGTACATCGTCGCGATAGTCCGCCTCGCCGATCAGATTGACGCACGGCCCGGTACAGCGCTTGATCTGGTACAGCAAACAAGGGCGCGAGCGGTTCTGGAACACACTGTCCTCGCAGGTACGCAGCCGGAACACCTTCTGCAGCAGTTGCATGGTTTCGCGCACGGCAAAGCCACTGGGAAATGGCCCGAAATACTGGTTGACACGATCCAGCGCGCCGCGGAAAAACGCCAGCCGGGCGATGCGATGACCGCTGAGCATGATGTAGGGGTAGCTCTTGTCGTCGCGGAACAGAATGTTGTAACGCGGATTTAGTGCCTTGATCAGATTGTTTTCCAGCAGAAACGCTTCGCTTTCCGAGCGCACTACCGTGGTTTCGATACCGACAATCTGTGCCACCATCAGCTTGATGCGCGGCGACAGATCGCTTTTCTGGAAATACGAGGAAACCCGCTTTTTCAGATCATTGGCTTTGCCGACATACAACACCACCCCGCCTTCGCCTAGCATCCGGTACACACCGGGCAGATTGGGCAGCAAAGCCAGTACCGGTTTCGGGTCAAATGCGGGCGCGGTGCTCATGAATGACGCTGCAGCTCGTCACGACACTGCCGCACCACCGCCTCGAACATTTCGGTAGTCAGACGCCGCGTTTGCGTGTTGTAACGGCTGCAATGATAGCTGTCGTACAACACACGGCCGTGCTCCAGCTGGTGGCGTGCGCCATGGGCAAACGCAAACGCGTTGCGTTTGTGCCCCAGCGCCTGCAATACCGCTTGGTGGGCGATGGTTCCTAGTGCCAATATTACCGTCCCGTGCGGCAGCGCACTTAATTCGCTGGCCAGATAGCGGTTGCAGGTACGAATCTCTGCGGTTTCAGGTTTGTTCTGTGGCGGCAGACATTTGACGGCATTGGTGATGCGGCAGTCATGCAACACCAGACCATCGTCGCTGGCAATGGACTCGGGGCGGCTGCTGAATCCGAATTTGTGCAGAGTCTGATACAACAGAATGCCGGCATAATCGCCGGTAAACGGCCGACCGGAGCGATTGGCACCATGCATGCCGGGCGCCAGACCGACGATCACCAGGCGTGCACCAGCATCGCCGAACGGCGGCACCGGACGGCAGAAGTAATCCGGGTGCAGCTGCTTGACCGTATCGAGGAACTCAGCCAGGCGCGGACACTGGCGGCAATCGGCAGAATAGGCGGGCGAACTGGTAGCGCTCATGGATCTTGTCTTTACAGTGAAAACGGCAGGGTATTCCCTGCCGTCTGGTGCTCCGGATCAAACCGACAGGCTTATTGCAGCTTGCTCAGGTTCTTGTTGTTGACTTCGACCTTGTACTGCGTGGTTACACGCCCCAAGTACGCCTTGGCCTCAGATTCCATACGACTGCGCTCGAGCAGTTGCTGCAACTGTGCACGGCGCTCATTCGGCAATGCGTCAGCAGTCACCTTCTCGACCCGGTACAGCGTATAACCCGAACCATTGTCGTAACCGGCATATACCGGCAACTTGGCGGCCGACGCCTTGAATACCGCACGCATGGCTTCCGGCGCCCAGCCCGGATTGTTCATCCGGCTCACCGACACCGCGTCCTTCCAGCCCAGCTCTACCGGCTTGCCAGCCTGCAGGTCTGCCAGCTTGGCCTGGCCATCCTTGAGCGCCAGCTTCTGCGCCTGTTCGGCACTCAGTTTGGCACTGATTTCCGCTTCCGCCGCAGCAAACGGGCGCAACGACTCCGGACGATGTTCGATCACCCGCGCAGCGATCAGTGTGCCGCTCCCTACATCGACCGGCTCGCTATTGTGCTTTTTCTTCAGTACATCATCCGAAAACAATGCCTCCAACAATTTCGGATTATTCAACTGTGCATCGGCAGCCTTGCCGCGCGACAGCCAGTCGCTCTGACGAACGGTCAGACCAAATTCCTTGGCCGCCGGTTGCAGGCTATCCGCCTGCTGGTACAGCAGATCGGAGAATTTGTCGGTTACACCTTGCATTTGCTGCGTCGCTTTCTGATTGCGCAGCTGCGTTTCGATCTGCGGCCTGACGTCGTCAAAGCCCTTGGTCTTGATATCGTCCAGCAACAGAATATGAAAACCAAACTGGGTTTCCACCAAGCCGCGGATTTCGCCCTTCTGCATCGCAAACATCGCAGCATCGAACGGCTTGACCATCACTCCGCGGCCGACAAAACCGAGATCGCCGCCATTCGCCGCCGAGCCCGGGTCCTGCGAATGCTGCCTGGCCAGTTCGGCAAACTTGCCCGGATTCTGCTTCGCCTGTTGCAGCAACTCTTCTGCCTTGGCCTTGACCTTCGCCTTGTCGGCGGCACTGGCGCCGGCATCGACCGTCAGCAAGATATGCCGTGCCTTGCGTTCCTCGCCGGCCAACTGGGCTTTGTGCTCGTCGAAGTATTTTTTCACCTCGGCTTCGTCCAGCGTCACTTTCTGTGCCAGATCCTGCTGCGACAAGGCCAGATATTCGATCCGCACCTGCTCCGGCTGCTTGAATTCAGCCTGATGCGAGTCGTAGTACTGCTTGGCAGCATTGGCCGGCAGCTGTACTTGTGCCCGGTATTGTTCCGGCACCAGCGTGGCAACGGCGACGCTGCGCTGCTCGGCAAACAGACCGGAGAAACGATCGATTGCGGTCTGCGGCACGAAACCGGTACCAAAAGTGGAAAGCGCCATCTGCTGCACCAGCAGATCCTGGCGCACGCGCGATTCGAGCAGAGTCGAGGCTAGATGCTGCGATTCGAGATAATGCTGGTAAAGCTTGGGGCTGAACTTGCCGTTTTCCTGGAATGCCGGCTCGGCGGCTAACCGCTCTGCCAGTTGCGCGTCGCTCACCGCCAGGCCGAGATGGCGGGCATGTGCCACACGCAGACGCTCGGCAATCAGCTCCTCCAGAACCTGGCGTTGTGCATCGGGCGTAGTCTGGCGCTCGTTCAGGCGGCGCATCAGGTCGCCGCGGCGAATATGCTCGCCATCGACCTTGGCCAGATCGTCCGGGCTGTCGCTATCGCTGTAGGAAGATACGCCGAAACCGACGAATGACAGGGAAATCAGTCCCAGCAGGACCTTGAGGGCAGTATTGTATTTTTCGGTAAATGCGAACATGGTGTTGTCTAGTTATCCGGCACCGCACGGTTGCGGCGAAACATCAGCCCGACATTCTAACCGAAGGCCGGCCAGAATAGACAGCACCAAGCAAGGCGCAAAAACAAAAAAGGTGAGCACAAGGCTCACCTTTTTCATGTCTGGCGGAGCGGACGGGACTCGAACCCGCGACCCCCGGCGTGACAGGCCGGTATTCTAACCAACTGAACTACCGCTCCGGATTTGGTGGGCGCTGACGGAGTCGAACCGCCGACATTCTGCTTGTAAGGCAGACGCTCTACCAACTGAGCTAAGCGCCCGGAACTGCTTGCTGCGCGATGTATTGTGCAGCGAAGTCGGCATTATAGAGATTTTTCGGAGTTTGCCAAGCCCTTTTTTCAGGACCCGGCAAAAAAGATGGCATCTCAGCCTTGCACAGCTTCTTTGAGGGATTTGCCGGCACGGAATTTCGGCAGGCTTGCAGCAGCGATCTTGATGGTTTTGCCAGTACGCGGATTGCGACCATTGCGTGCAGCACGCTTGCCAACGTAGAAGGTACCGAAACCAACCAACGTTACCATGTCGCCCTTTTGCAATGCTTCTTTCACAGCTTCCAGCGCACCGTCCAATGCACGGCCTGCGGCAGCCTTCGAAATATCGGCTTGACCGGCAATCGCATCGATGAGTTCAGATTTATTCACAAGATCCCCTTCCATCATTTATCGGTTTAACACAAACGGCCTACAGACCCGTTATAGCAATCGATTTTTTGCAATGTCAAGAAAATACCAGTCGCATCAATGTTTCAAAGCCGCGCCAGTAGCGGATTCTTCGCTTGTCGAGGGGATAACGGCAGCCTCCTGACCATCGGTCACCGGAATCGGCTGTCGCTCCAGCGCCAAGGCAAGCACCTGATCTATCCACTTGACCGCATGTATATTCAGCTTTTGCTTAATGTTGTCCGGGATATCCACCAGATCCTTGACATTACCGTCCGGAATCAACACATCCTTGATGCCGCCGCGATGCGCCGCCAGCAACTTCTCCTTCAACCCGCCGATCGGCAATACCTCGCCGCGTAACGTGATCTCGCCGGTCATCGCCACGTCGCAACGCACCGGAATACCGGTCAGTATCGACACCATGGCAGTGCTGATGGCAATACCGGCACTCGGGCCATCCTTGGGCGTCGCGCCTTCGGGCAGGTGAATATGGATATCGTTTTTCTGGTAGAAATCGTCTGCAATCCCCAGCGCTTTGGCACGCGAGCGGACCACCGACAGCGCCGCCTGGATCGACTCCTGCATCACCTCGCCGAGCTTGCCGGTAGTAGTCATCTTGCCCTTGCCTGGCAATGCCACGGCCTCGATGGTGAGCAACTCGCCACCGACCTCGGTCCAGGCCAGGCCGGTTACCTGGCCTACCTGATTCTGCTGTTCGGCAATTCCGTAGGTGTATTTGCGCACACCAAGATATTTGTCGAGATTGCGCGCGGTAACCGATACCCCCTTGGTCTTGTCCTTGTCACGTTTCAACAACAAATTCTTGACCACTTTACGCGCAATCTTGGCGATTTCGCGGTCGAGGCTGCGCACACCCGATTCGCGCGTGTAATAACGCACGATATCGCGCACTGCACTTTCGGCAACGTGCAGTTCGCCTTCCAGCAAACCATTGGCCTTGATCTGCTTCGGCACCAGATAGCGCTCGGCGATATTGACCTTTTCGTCTTCGGTGTAACCGGCGAGACGAATGATTTCCATGCGGTCAAGCAACGGCGCCGGAATGTTCAGCGAGTTGGCGGTGGCAACGAACATCACATCCGACAGATCGTATTCCACCTCGATATAGTGATCGACAAAACTGAAATTCTGTTCCGGATCGAGCACTTCAAGCAGTGCCGAACTCGGGTCGCCACGCGAATCGGCGCCCATCTTGTCGACCTCATCCAGCAGGAACAGCGGGTTGCGCACGCCGACACGCGTCATGTTCTGCAGAATCTTGCCCGGCATCGAGCCGATATAAGTACGGCGATGGCCGCGGATTTCCGCTTCGTCGCGCACGCCGCCCAGCGCCATGCGCACGAACTTGCGATTGGTGGAACGCGCAATCGACTGCCCCAGCGAGGTCTTGCCGACCCCCGGAGGCCCTACCAGGCACAGGATCGGGCCTTTCAGCTTGTCCACCCGCTGCTGTACTGCCAAGTATTCGAGAATGCGTTCCTTGACCTTTTCCAGGCCGTAGTGCTCGGAGTCGAGAATCTTCTCGGCGGCAGCCAGATCCTTGCTGATTTTCGAGCGTTTTTTCCATGGCAGGCCGACGATGGTCTCGATGTAATTGCGCACCACGGTCGCTTCGGCCGACATCGGCGACATCAGCTTGAGCTTTTTCAGCTCGGCCTCGGCCTTGGCCTTGGCTTCCTTGGTCATGCCGGCAGCCTTGATCTTTTTCTCCAGCTCGTCGAGCTCGGCGCCCTCCTCGATTTCACCCAGCTCTTTCTGGATCGCCTTGACCTGCTCGTTCAGATAATACTCGCGCTGGCTTTTCTCCATCTGCCGCTTGACCCGGCCACGGATGCGCTTTTCCACCTGCAGAATGTCGATTTCCGACTCCAGCTGCCCCAGCAGATGATCGAGCCGCAGCTTCAGATCGAACATCTCCAGTACTTCCTGCTTCTGCTCCAGTTTCAGCGGCAAATGCGCGGCAATGGTGTCGGCCAGACGGCCGGCGTTATCGATGCCGGCCAGCGAAGTCAGAATTTCCGGCGGGATTTTCTTGTTCAGTTTCACGTAGGCGTCGAACTGCGCGATCAGCGCACGGCGCATCGCTTCGACTTCGTGATTGGCATCCGGATCGCCCGGCAAGGCGCGTGCCTCGGCGTTGAAATAGCCGTTGTCGGCCAGGACTTCGACCACTTCGGCACGCTGCACGCCCTCAACCAGCACTTTTACCGTACCGTCGGGCAGCTTCAGCATCTGCAACACGGTTGCAACCGTGCCGACTGCATACAAATCTTCAGTGGACGGCTCATCCTTGGCGGCTGATTTCTGTGCCACCAGCAGAATTTGCTTGCCATCCTCCATTGCCGTCTCCAGCGCCTTGATCGACTTCGGGCGCCCGACAAACAAGGGAATAACCATATGAGGAAACACCACGACATCCCGCAACGGGAGCAATGGCAGTGAAATAGTTTCAGCTGGAGCTTGAGGTCGATCAGCCATTGTCAACTTTCCTGATAGTCGGACGCACGGAGGCATCCGGTTAGGCAGTCTGCCGCACAGCTGCGGGAAACTGCGAGAATCTGCGTATACGATGCATCTGCATGGCCCGCATCGGCCACTTTAAAGCTAAATGGCGCTGGATCAGTCATTATCAAGGCCACAGACACGGGTATTTACGGTTAAAAGTAGCTTCTGGAGGCTGTTTTACCGTGTTTGGCGTGGCAAATCAGCAAAAACAGGCGCACAAAGGCAATGACACACTAAATGGATATTAGTGCATTGATGATATGACGGCAGAAAAAAACATCCGCCCGGTTGGGCGGATGTTCGGCAGCGCTTAGCTGGAGGTGCCTCCCGACACCTTGGCGGCATCGGAATAGATCAGCAACGGTGGCGAATCGTTGGCAATGGTGTTTTCGTCCACCACCACTTTTTCGACATTTTCCAGACTCGGCAGCTCGTACATGGTATCGAGCAACGCGTGCTCCAGAATCGAGCGCAGACCACGCGCGCCGGTCTTGCGTGCCAAGGCCTTGCGCGCAATCGCCAGCAAGGCATCCTCGCGGATGTCCAGCTCTGCACCTTCGAGCTCGAACAGTTTCTGGTATTGCTTGACCAGCGCGTTTTTCGGCTCGGTAAGGATGGTGACCAATGCGGCATCGTCCAGCTCTTCCAGCGTTGCGACTACTGGCAGGCGGCCGACAAACTCCGGAATCAGGCCGAACTTGATCAGATCTTCCGGCTCGGCATCGCGCAGCGTCTGGCCCACGGCCACGCTGTCGTCCTTGCTGTAGACTTCGGCGCCAAAACCGATACCGCCCTTGCGCGAACGATTGCGGATGACTTTTTCCAGACCGTCGAACGCACCACCGCAGATGAACAGGATATTGGTGGTATCGACCTGCACAAACTCCTGGTTCGGGTGCTTGCGGCCACCTTGCGGCGGCACCGATGCCACGGTACCTTCGATCAGCTTCAGCAATGCCTGCTGCACGCCTTCGCCCGAGACATCGCGGGTGATCGACGGATTGTCGGATTTGCGCGAAATCTTGTCGATTTCATCAATGTAGACAATGCCGCGCTGCGCTTTTTCGACTTCGTAATCGCATTTCTGCAGCAGCTTCTGAATGATGTTTTCGACGTCTTCACCGACATAGCCGGCTTCGGTCAGCGTAGTGGCATCGGCCATCACGAACGGCACATTCAGCAGCCGCGCCAGTGTTTGCGCCAGCAAGGTCTTGCCGGAGCCGGTCGGGCCGATCAGCAGGATATTGCTTTTTGCCAGTTCGACGTCACTGTTGCGATCCTGCTGCGCCAGTCGTTTGTAGTGGTTGTAAACCGCCACGGCGAGAATCTTTTTCGCCGATTCCTGGCCAATTACATACTGGTCGAGAATGCTGCGGATTTCCGCCGGTGCCGGCAAACGGTCTTCACCGCTGCGGTGCGGCTGCTGCGCCTGGGTTTCTTCACGAATGATATCGTTGCACAACTCGATACATTCGTCGCAGATGAAGACCTGCGGCCCCGCAATCAGCTTGCGGACCTCGTTCTGGCTCTTGCCACAGAACGAGCAATACAACATTTTTTCGTTGCTTTCGGACATGGCCGTTCTCCATCCAGATTCTAATTGCCATATCGCAGTCTAACTGCGTAGTTAACGATGAAACACGCCGGGGCTTGCCCGGCGCGCTTTTCATCAGGTTCTGGCCTGCAGCACCTGATCGATCAGGCCGTATTCCCTGGCGGCGTCGGCACTCATGAAATTGTCGCGATCGGTATCCCGCTCGATCTGCTCCAGCGGCTGGCCGGTCTGATCGGCCAGCATGCGGTTGAGCTTTTCTTTCAGATAGAGGATTTCTTTCGCATGGATTTCAATATCCGATGCCTGCCCCTGAAAACCGCCGAGCGGCTGGTGAATCATCACGCGCGAATTCGGCAGCGCGTAACGCTTGCCCCTGGTACCGGCCGACAACAGGAATGCCCCCATGCTGCAGGCCTGGCCGATACACAAGGTGCTGACATCCGGCTTGATGAACTGCATGGTGTCGTAGATCGACATCCCGGCAGTGATCGAGCCACCCGGCGAGTTGATGTAGAGCGAAATATCCTTGTCCGGATTTTCCGACTCAAGGAACAGCAGCTGTGCCACAACCAGATTGGCGGTGTCGTCGGTAACCGGACCCACCATGAACACCACGCGCTCTTTCAGCAGGCGCGAGTAGATATCGTAGGCGCGCTCACCGCGCCCGCTTGTTTCGACAACCATGGGCACCAGGCCCAGGTTTTGCGGCTGCCAATCCGATTTGTGGAACATTATTGACGATTCCCCATCAGTTCATCGAAGCTCAATGTTTTCTCGACCGCCTTGGCCCGGGTTTTGGCCCACTGCACCACGTTTTCTTCGGTAGCCAGCGATTCCGGGCCTTCCAGGCGCTCAGGGCTGGCGTAATACCAGCTTACTACTTCCTGCGGATCTTCGTACGACTCGGCAAACTCGTCGACCACCGCACGCACCTGCTCCGGCTTGGCAGTCAGGTCGTTGGCCTTGACGATTTCGCCCAGAATCAGGCCCAGCGCCACGCGACGCTCTGCCTGCTGTTCGAACAGCTGCGTCGGCAGCTGCATCTGGCCCGGATCGATGCCGCGCGCAGCCAGATCGTTGGCAGTCTGCTGCTGCAGGCGGCCGATTTCCAGCTGGATCAGCGCCTTCGGCACTTCGATCTTGTTCACTTCCAGCAGCGCCTGCATCACGTTCTCTTTGGTACGTGCCAGCAGACGGCGCTTGACTTCGCGCTCGACGTTTTTCTGTACTTCGGCGCGCATTTTGCTGACGTCGCCATCTTCCACGCCCAGCAGCTTGGCGAATTCGCCGTCGATCTCCGGCATCGCCGGTTCGGCAATGCTTTTTACCTTGATTTCAAAGGTAACGGTTTTACCGGCAACGTCCTTGCCGTGGTAATCCTCGGGGAAAGTCATGTCGAACGACTTGGTTTCTTCATCCCTGGTGCCGATGATTGCGGTTTCGAAATCCGGCAGCATCTGGCCCTGGCCCAGCCATACCGCATAGTTCTCGGCGGTTCCGCCTTCGAACGGAACGCCGTCCAGCGTGCCCTTGAAATCGATGATCACGCGATCGTTGGCCTGTGCGGCGCGCTCGGTCACGGCATTGAAGGTGGTGCGCTGCTTGCGCAGGATGTCGATGGTCTTGTCGACTTCGGCGTCGGTCACTTCGACATTCGGGACTTCCAGCTCGGTACCCGACAGGTCGCCCAGCGAGAACTCCGGATAAACTTCGAACACTGCGCTGAACTTGAACAGTGCCTTGTCTTCATCGGCGCCGGTTTGCGGTTCGAAACGCGGGTAGCCGGCAACTTTCAGGTTCTGCTCGCGCACGGCATTGCCGAACGACGACTGGATGGTTTCCCCCATCACTTCATCGCGGATCTGTGCGCCGTAATGCTGGGCCACGACTTTCATCGGCGCCTTGCCGGGGCGGAAACCCTGAATTTTCGCGCTGCGCGAAGCGCGCACCAGACGATTGTTGACCTCTGCGTCGATCTGTTCGAACGGAACGGAAATGTTCAGGCGACGCTCCAGTTGTCCCAGCGTTTCCAGGCTTACTTGCATTGTAATTCCTTAAATTTCGAAGGTTTGACGATCCGCGGTACTACGAGACCCTGACGAAGACCGTCAAGACAGGAGTTGTTACCGATCAGAAACTTTGAATATTGCCATCCGTTGCGGTTTGAGGCAACCATGTTACGCTGCCGGCATGAACTGATTGCCGTACAGCGCCAGTCAGCCCGGTTCCAGGCAGCCATGCGGGCCGATCGGCAGGCGGAATCCGGGCAAATATGCCAGAATTTGCACAACAAGCCTTACCGGCTGCGCAGACGCGTCGCCGCCCAAGCTATCTCGGTATCGGAATCAGGGAGCCACGCCATGGCACGACTCACATTTCCAGCGCTGGTTGTAGCCGGCCTGAGCACACTATTCAACCCGGTTTGGGCCGCTCCGGTGGATACACCGATCCTGCGCATCGAAACCGGCAGCCACACCGCACTGGTCACCCGGGTCGGCAGCGATGCACGCGGACGCTTTGTCGTCACCGCTTCGGAAGACAAAACGCTGCGCCTGTGGGATGCCAGCTCCGGGCGGGCGCTGGCGGTGCTGCGGCCACCGATCGGCGACGGCAGCCTCGGTGCGCTCTACGCCGCTGCGCTGTCCCCTGACGGTAGTACCATTGCTGCGGCCGGCAATTCCGGTTTCGACGGCAACGCACACACGCTGTACCTGTTCGACCGCGCTACCGGCCAGATTCGCAAGGGCGGCACGCTGAACGGGCTGGAAGCGCCGGTGCACCAGCTGGTGTGGTCGGCCGATGGTCAGTATCTGGCAGTCGGCCTGCGCAGCGGCGGGCTGCGCGTATTCCGCAAGAATCTGCAATTCGTCGGCAGCGATCCGGAATATAACGATGTGATCTTCGGCGCCGACTTTGCCGCCGACGGCAGGCTGGCAACCACCGCGCTGGATGGCTCGCTGCGGCTATACCAGATCGGTGCCACCGGCGTCAAACGCACCGGCCGCATGCGCATTCAGTCCGGCACGCCGTATTCGGTGGCATTTGCCCCGGATGGCAAAATGCTGGCAATCGGGCTGCAGAATGCGCCAATGGTCGATCTGGTCGATACCCAATCGCTCGCCAGCGTGGCCACGGCGCGCTACGGCAGCAATGGCAACCTCGGTCGCGTCAGCTGGTCGGCCGACGGCAGGACGCTGTACGCCGCCGGCACGCTCAGCAGCGGCGACAGCTTTCCGCTGGTGGCGTTTGGCGACGCCGGCCGCGCATCCGGACGCGAGCTGCACCGTTTCGGCAATATCGTCACCGCGCTCAGCGCACGCGGCAGCGACGGCCTGCTGGTGGCAACCGCCGAGCCGTCGTGGGCGATGCTGAACAATCGTGGCGAGCTGCAGTTCGAACAAAAACGCCAGAGCGGCGATTTCCGCGATGCCGGCGACAGCTTCCGCGTTGCCGGCGATGCCAGCAAACTGTCGCTGCCGCTGCTGCGCAATGGCGGCCAGGTAGTCAGTTTCGATCTGAAGCAGGGCGATTTGCGCAGCGGCGGCAGCAAGGATCTGACGGCAGCGCAACAACGCGCCAGCGGACAGAAGGTGGAAGGCTGGAAAAACAGCCAGCAGCCGACACTGAACCAGCGCCCGCTGCAACTGTCGCCAAACGAGATCGCGCGCAGCGCGGCCGTGAGCGCCAATGGCGAGCGCCTGGTGCTCGGCAGCGAATGGTTTCTGCGCTGCTTTGACGCCAACGGCAAGCCGCTGTGGAGCAAACGCACGCCGGCAGCGGCCTGGGCGGTGAACATCAGCGGCGACAACCGCTGGGCACTGGCGGCGCTGGGTGACGGTACCGTACGCTGGTACCGCCTCAGCGACGGCCAGGAACAGCTGGCCCTGTTCGTCCATAGCGACGGCGAACGCTGGCTGGTATGGGCACCGAACGGTTATTACGACACCTCGCTCAACGGCGAGGGATTGATCGGCTGGCACCTGAACCAAGGCGCCACAAGGCAGGCCGACTTCTTTCCGGTCGGGCGTTTCCGCAAGCAGTATTACCGCCCCGACGTGATTCAGCAGATTCTTGCCAGCGGCGACGCACAGGAAGCATTGCGGCTGGCCGACGCTGCCCTGGCCAAACCGGCTGCGGCTGCGGCTACAGCCGCAGCCTCGACCGCGCCGATCGTATTCAAGGAAGCACCGCCGACGCCAACCGCCACCGCCGCCGTAGTTGCCAGCGCACCACAGGTAGTGAAAATCCTGCCGCCGGTGGTCGAGCTGCAAAGTGACAATCAGGTGGAAAGCAATGCCGCGCAAGTGCCGGTCAAGTTCTCGGTGCGCTCGCCCGGTGATGCACCGGCAACCGACATCAAAATCCGCGTCAATGGCAAGCTTGCGCGTGCTATCGACACCAAATCGTTGCCGCGCCAACGCTCCGGCGAGCCGCCGCAGATCGAAACCGTGG
>CALMFQ010000446.1 GCA_937863215.1 uncultured Pseudomonadota bacterium | reverse complement strand
AAGCCGCTGCCAGAGCGGCGTCCAGGGCATAGCTGCGTTACTGCTGCCGTACGACGCGCGCGCTGCCGCCAAGGCTGACGCGGTAAGCCTTGGGCGACATGCCCTTCCAGCGCTTGAATGCCTGAATGAAGCTGGATGCCTCGGTGTAGCCCAGGCGGCCGGCGATGTCTTCTACCGTCATCCCTTCACGAATCGCCTGCTCGGCGAGAATTGCGCGAATTTCGTCGATCAGCGCGCGGAACGAAGTGCCCTCGCTGTCCAGATGGCGGCGCAGCGAGCGCGATGTCATGTGCAGTTCGGCCGCTACCGTTTCCATATCGGGAAACTGCCCCGGGCTCTGCGCCAGCCGGTCGCGGATGCGGCTGCTGAGGCCGCTGCGCGCATGGCGTTTCTGCAACAGCTCGCGGCACATCGCTTCGCACATCTGCCGTGTGTGCTCGTTGGCCTGCGGCAGCGCCATATTGAGAAAACAGCTGTCGATGGCGATATAGGTTTCCGCCTGGCCAAACAAGGGCTGGCGGCCGAACAACGCGGTAAAGCGCTCGGCGTAAGGCGGCTCGGCGCAGCTGAACTGCACCGATTCGAGCGGAATCGACGTGCCCATCGCCTCGTAGAACAGGTTCTGGATACCGGCGATATCGCGTTCCAGCATGTATTGGCGGATTTCCGCCGGCATGTCGCTGTCGTCCATGTAGATGCGCGCCTCACCGTTCACCTCGGCCAGCCGGAAGCGAGCCAGCGTGAAAGTCAGCGGAATGTAGCGCAACGCCAGATCGATTGCGGCGCGGATCGTCGGGCTGCTGGCCAGCGCAAATCCCCAGATGCCATAAACGGTCAGATGGTAGTGCTTGCCGGCTTCCAGCCCGAAACCGGGAAGGTGGGCGGTGGCATGCGCCAGGTTTTTTACCAGTTGCAGCTCCTGGCTCAGCTCGATCTCGCTGTCCGGCTGCTGCAACATTTCCGGCGTGATGCCGGTATTCCGCAACAGCGGCTCCAGAGCGACTCCATAGCTGGTAGCCAATTCCGTTTGAATACGTGCACTGTTGATACTGCGGCGACAAGTGTCCATCGATATGCTGCTGTCGTGATTTTGTCCGAAATTATAAATTATGTTTCCGCTAACACTATCATTTTTTACCCGGTTTAGCGGTAATCTTCGCCTGCAAAAATGTAAAGTGAATACCCGGATCCGGGCCGCTAACCCGCGCCGTATCTAGCTGTTTTCACTAAAGTTGGCATTGTCGTTTTCAGCCCGGAAAGAGCAAAAGATGTCGCGCGAAATCCCCCGTGCCCCATTGATCACCACCGTCGGTGCGCCTACCGGCTTCGGCCAGCGAGCCGTAACCGCCAGCCTGCGCGCGCTCAGCCGTGCTTCGGTCAAGCTGTTGGTGCGGCCACCGTTTTCTGTCGGCAGCCAGCGAATAGTGGCGCGGCTGCAGGCCGGACTGGCGGCGAGCGAGCCCGGTCTGAATCTCGATCCGCTGCTGTTGCCGTTCGGCGGCGAAATTATCAGCCCGGCGGTAGGGGATGCGGACGGAGCCATCCTCTACCTGCATGGCGGAGCCTACTGCAGCGGCTCGCCTGCCAGCGTACGCCCCATTACCACGCGCCTGGCAGCCGGCAGCCGCTCCGAGGTATGGGTGCCGGCATACCGGCTGGCGCCGGAACATCCCTATCCGGCAGCGCTGGACGATGCTGTCGATACTTACCGGCAAATGCTGATGCATGGCCATGCCGCCGACCAGATCGTGATCGCCGGCGACGGTGCCGGCGCCGGGCTGGCGCTGGCGCTGGCGTTCCGCCTGCGTGAGCTGAGCCTGCCGCTGCCGGCCGGGCTGGCATTGCTGTCGCCGTGGGTGGACATGAGTTTCGACGGCGAGAGCATGCGTCTCAACGGCGCACTCGATCCGATGCTCAGCCGCGCCTGGCTGGCCGCCTGTGCACGCCATTACCGTGCCGGCGCAGGGCGGCAGAATCCGCATTGCTCGCCGCTGTTCAACGAATTCGGCGGCATGCCGCAAATGCTGATCCAGGTGGGATCGGACGAATTGCTGCTGGATGACGCAACCCGGCTGGCGCAGCGTGCCTCGGTGCATGGCGCAGATGTCCGCCTGACGGTGTTTTCCGGCATGTGGCATGTATTCCAGCGCCATGCAGACGTATTGCAGGTAGCCGATCAGGCGCTGCAGCAGCTGGCCGGTTTTATCGCCCAGTGCCGTCAGGTGCCGTTCAGAGAAACAGCCCCAGCCACAGCGGAATTGTCAGCATCGCAGCCAGCGTGGTCGATGTAACCAGCGCGGCGGCCAGCTGGCCGTCGCCGCCCATGCGCACCGCCAGAATGTATGACGAGGTCGCGGCCGGTAGCGCCGCCATCACCAGCGCCGCATGGCGTTGCACTCCCGCCAGCCCGAATGCGCTGCACAGCAGCAGCGCCAGCATGGGCACCGCCACCAGCTTGATCCCGCTCCAGTAGACAATCGCCCCCGGGTTGCGCCGCCATTCGGTAAAACGCAGCCCCGCCCCTACCGTCATCAATCCCAGCGGTAACGCGGCATCGGCCAGCGGGCCGATGCTATGCAGCAATACCTGCGGCGGCCTCAGCCCGGCCAGATTGCTGGCGACACCGACGATAATCCCGAGAATCAGCGGATTGCCCGCCAGTTCGCGCCACATGCCCTGCTGGCTGTGTTTTGCCAGCATCGACACCGAAATCACATTCACCAGCGGAATCATCAACCCGAACAACAGCGCGATTGC
>CALMFQ010000445.1 GCA_937863215.1 uncultured Pseudomonadota bacterium | reverse complement strand
CGGGTAAATTTGTCCATGCGGGTTGCAGTGGTCGGGCCGGCGGGGCCGACCACTTCGTCGCGCACCGGGTCGACCGGGCCGACGTAATAAATAAACCGGTTGGAGAAATCGACCGGCAATTTTTCGCCGCGGTTCAGCATATCCACCATGCGCTTGTGCGCGGCGTCGCGACCGGTGAGCAGTTTGCCATTCAGCAGCAGTGTTTCACCCGGCTGCCAGGTTGCAACATCGGCCGGTGTTACGCAATTGAGATCGACACGGCGTGCCTGGGCCGATGGCGACCAGGTAACAGCCGGCCAGTCTTCCAGCTTCGGCGGCTCCAGTCTGGCCGGACCGCTGCCGTCGAGTTCGAAATGCACATGACGGGTTGCGGCACAATTGGGGATCATGGCTACCGGCAGCGAAGCGGCATGAGTCGGATAGTCGAGAATTTTCACATCCAGTACGGTAGACAGGCCACCCAGACCTTGCGCCCCGATGCCCAGTGCATTCACCTTTTCATACAACTCGATCCGCAGTTCTTCGATACGGTTTTGCGGCCCGCGGGCAATCAAATCCTGAATATCGATGTGATCCATCAGCGACTGCTTGGCCAGCAACATGGCTTTTTCCGCCGTGCCGCCGATACCGATACCCAGCATGCCGGGCGGACACCAACCGGCGCCCATGGTCGGAACGGTCTTCAGTACCCAGTCAACGATGGAGTCGGATGGATTGAGCATGACGAATTTGGATTTGTTTTCCGAACCGCCGCCTTTGGCTGCAATGCTGACGTCCACCTTGTTGCCCGGCACCAGCTCGAAATGCACCACGGCAGGAGTATTGTCGCGGGTATTCTTGCGTGCACCTGCCGGATCGGCCAGTACCGATGCGCGCAATTTGTTGTCGGCATTATTGTAGGCCTTGCGCACCCCTTCGTTGACCATATCCTGAATCGACATGGTCGCGTCAGCCCATTTGACATCCATGCCAACGGTGACGAAGGCACAAACGATGCCGGTATCCTGGCAGATCGGGCGATGGCCTTCGGCACACATGCGCGAATTGGTAAGAATCTGGGCAATTGCATCCTTCGCCGCTGGCGACTGTTCGCGCTCGTAGGCAGCGCCCAGCGCCTTGATGTAATCGGCCGGATGATAATAGGAAATGTATTGCAGACTATCGGCAATACTGTCGATGAAATCTTGTTGGCGAACAGTAGTCATTAGGTCCTCGGAGCAACCGGTTCAAATACGGGGTCAAGCAGAGAGATTCTGCACATCCATGCGGGCACATATTGTACCCGATTTGCAAGATGCGGCAGCCATCAGGCCGGCACTACCGCCGGCGGCCTGCCCCTGCTCCAGGCCACGGCGGCAATGTAACCTGCACCCGCTCTGCGACTACTGAATGCCCGTCCGGGATGCGCACCACTCCTGCCAGCAACGCCGCAAGCCAGCCTCGAAATCGCGCGCAAAGTGTGGAGCATCCATCAGGATCGACGACTGCAGGCGCTCACGCAAGCCGGTGCGGATTTCCGCCAGTTGTGGCAGGTGCTCTGCCCAGTAACAGGCCTTGTCCAGATAATCCTGCTCCGATCTGGCCACGAATTCCTCCAGTTCCAGTGCTGCCAGCATGCTCGCACCGGAACGGCTAGTGGTGCGGGCACCGGCCAGCGTCAGTGTCGGCACCCCCATCCACAGGCCGTGGATACTGGTTGTGAGCCCGCTGAACGGCCATGTATCGAGGGCCAGATCGACGTGCCAGTGCAGTTGCAGAAAATGGCCGAACTTGAGCCGGGTAAACAACATCAGGCGCTCGGAGGCGATGCCGCGCTGTGCGAAATACTCCTGCACATATTGCATCGACTCCCGCGCATGCACGATCATCGCCAACCGCGCCGTTGGCAGACGTTTCAGCAGCTCGACCCAACAATCCAGCACATGGGAATCGATCTTGACAAAATTATTGAACGAGCCAAATGTGACATACCCCTTTGTCAGTGCCGGCAAAGGCCTGATTTCCAGGCGGTGCATATCCTCCGGCTCTTGGAATACGCGATAGCTTTCCAGCTGCAGGACGCGCTCCACCGCAAAGCGCTTGTTTTCCGGCGAGGGTAGATAGTGGCGATCGAGAACGATGTAGTCCATGCTGTCCATGCCGGTGGTGGCCGGATAGCCAAGCCAGCTGATCTGCACTGGAGCCGGCCGCCAGGCAAACATCGGCAATCGGTTCTTGTCAGAATGCACAGACAAATCGATCAGGATATCGATCCGGTCATCGTGTATCAGTTGCGCCAGTTTCTGGTCGGACAACACGGCAATGTCGCGCCAGGTGTCGCTCATTGCTTTCAATCGTACAGTGGCCGCATCGCAATACAGGTCGTTCGAATAGCAAAACACCTCTACACGCTGACGGTCGAGCTCACGCAGCAGCGGCTCGAAAAAGTAGTTGACCGAATGATCCTTGAAATCGCCGGAGACAAAACCGATGCGCAATCTGCGCTGCGGATCCGGCTGTAACGCATGGCTGGTATAGGGTTGTGCCTTGCGTGCCACCATGGCGCCATAACGCTCATGCTCAGCCAGCCACTCGTCCTCGGAAATCAGGGTGGAATAGGTCAGCGAAAACAGATAGCTGCTGAACAACTCTGCATGTTCCGGCTCGGCCACGATCGCCTGACGCATGAAATCCAGACATTCGCGATGCCGGCCCAGTTTCAGCAGTGAAAGCGCCAGCATGTTATACAGATTGGCACTCCGATCCCCGGTAGCCATCAATTTTTGCAGCAACTGCACCGCTTCTTCGATATGGCTGTTGTCGCAATACAACCCAGCCAGTCCGACAACGCAATCGACATAATTCGGATCGATTTCCAACGCCTTCATGAACGCCGCACGGGCAAGGTCGCGATCACGTTTTTTCAGCACCGATTGCGCAATGCAGCCGATGTGGTAATACGCCTCCTTCACCTGATACCCCAGATCGATGCATTTCTGCAGATAACCCATGGCTTCTTCGGCGGTTGCAGGATTGAAGTTCAACTGCAGCGCCAGCCAGAAGTAATTGAACCCATTGTTCGGCTCGACGCGGATCAGCGTCCGCAGGCAGCGCTCACCCAGCGCCATGTCCTGACGCGCTTCGGCGACCCCCAACAACCCCTTCAACGCAGGAACCGATTGCTGGATCGACAGCGAGCGCTGATAGTATTCCTGCGCCGGCTCAAGCTGGCCCTGCGCACGCAGGATATCGCCCATCAGGCACAGAGCCTGACCGTGATACGGATTGTGGCGCAGAAACTGCTGCAGCGAATTGAAAGCGTCACTCAACCGCCCATCCTGAACCATGCGACCAATGGCGGCCAGATCGGCCGGGCGGGCCGCGGTTTTTTTTGCTTGAGCCATGAACGTCCCCGAATTATTTGCAATGTCCGGCCATGCCGGCCAGCTTATTTTATTAGTATCCAGATTCTGTTGAAGAGTGTTTCGCCGCAGCCGTAACACACGCAGAAACAGAACCTGGCAAATGCAACCGAATACAGGCACACCTTTAAAGGCATACCCTGTCTGCTGCAGCCCCGAGCCTGGCGGCGGCGGCCCGGACCACAGAGCGACTCGGCAATTTATGCCTTCTTCATAGACAACGCAACTACAAATCGGCGCGCCGCATCGTCACGGCGCACCCGTCGCAACAGCGACGCCACGCGGCAAAACCTTAGCAGAAAACGGCACAAGATGCGGCACACACAAATGTCAGCTGAAAAGCCTGCATTTACCGTTATAATGACCCGTTTTCCGCACACAGCTTTCGCAGGAGCCATCCATGGATGAAGAGTTGCGCCGCAGCGCACTGGAATATCACCTGTTCCCCAGGCCGGGCAAGATTCAGGTTGCCCCGACCAAGCCGCTGGCCAGTCAGCGCGATCTGGCGCTGGCCTATTCGCCGGGCGTGGCGGCTGCCTGCGATGCAATCGTCGAAGATCCGGCCAATGCGCGCAAATATACTGCGCGCGGCAATCTGGTAGCGGTGATTTCCAACGGAACAGCGGTTCTTGGCCTGGGCGATATCGGCCCGCTGGCCGGCAAACCGGTAATGGAAGGCAAAGGCGTCCTGTTCAAGAAATTTGCCGGGATCGATGTATTCGATATCGAAATCGACGAGAAAGACCCGCAAAAGCTGGTGGACATCATCGCCTCGCTGGAACCGACTTTCGGCGGCATCAACCTGGAAGACATCAAGGCTCCGGAATGCTTCTACGTTGAAAAGCACCTGCGCGACCGCATGAAGATTCCGGTATTCCACGATGACCAGCACGGCACCGCCATCATTACCGCAGCGGCAGTGTTGAACGGTCTGCGCATCGTCAACAAGGACATTGCCAAGGTCAAACTGGTGACTTCCGGTGCCGGCGCCGCGGCAGTGGCCTGCCTTGACCTGCTGGTGGCGCTGGGCGTGAAAATCGAAAACGTGGTGATGTGCGACTCGAAAGGCGTGGTGCACACTGCGCGTGAAGACTGGAATCGCCTCGACGAATCCAAGCGTCGCTACGCCAAGGAAACCAGCGCGCGCGTGTTGAAAGACGCGCTGGTCGGCGCTGACATTTTCCTTGGTCTGTCGGGTCCGAAACTGGTCAGCCAGGAGATGGTCAAGAGCATGGGCGATGCGCCGCTGATTCTGGCGCTGGCCAATCCGGAACCGGAAATTCTGCCGCCGCTGGCGAAGGAAGCCCGCCCGGATGCCATCATTTGTACCGGCCGCTCCGATTTCCCGAATCAGGTCAACAATGTATT
>CALMFQ010000444.1 GCA_937863215.1 uncultured Pseudomonadota bacterium | reverse complement strand
ATCGCCAGTGCCAACACCAATCGCTTCAACATTGTCTGCTCCAGGGCAAATTCGAATTCTGTCGCGGCCAGGTGCGCTGCCGCGGCTCACACGCCGCAGGCCGAATCCAGCAGGCGCGCGAACTGCGCCGTGCGACCGCGCCGCGATGCATCCTGCACCGCCTGTTGCCGCGCCAGCGGTGCATCGCCACGCTCGATCGCCTGCAGGAAATCGACCAGTGCGGCGAAAATCGCACTGCTGTCGTTCAGTGGCGCGATGGTGTCGATGCCGGCACGCCGGATCACGTCCGCGGTATCGCCGGCAGGGTCGGTCAGCGCCAGCAGCGGCCGCTGCGCGCGCAGGTATTCATAGGCCTTGGCCGGAATCTGGTCGTTGCAGTTGGCCGCCTGCAATACCAGCAAGCCATCGACCGTCAGCATTTCCGCCAGCGCGTCGGCGTAGGGAATGGCCGGAGCCAGTTCGACCAGATCGGCAATCCCGGCGGCGGCAATCATTTCGCGCATGCTGGCATCGTTGCCGGTGGCCCGCAGGCGCAGCAACAGGCGCCGCGCCAGCGGATGCGCGGATTGCTTCAAACGGCGCAATGCGGCGAACAGCTGGGTCGGATCGCGTTCCGACGAATAGACGATGCCGCTATGCAGCAGCACGATGCGTCCGTCACGACCGGGCTGCGATTTGCGCGCCGCGGCCAGAGTGAATGCATCCTCATCATAGCCGTTTTCCAGCAGCACCAGCTTGTCGGCCGGCAGCTGCGGATAGGTGGCGCGATAAGTACGGATGGCACCGGGCGAGGTGAAGGTGGCGAAACGCGCCTGCGCGAACGCCTGCATTTCGATGCGCTTGAACGCCTGCCAGATGACCGGGTCGTGCGGGTAATTCCGCTGCGCCATCGGGTCGCGGAAATCGGCAATCCACGGCAGACCGGTCAGGCGATTCAGCGTGGCACCGATCCTGTGCGCGGTGGCAATCGGATAGGTTGACCAGAGCGCCGCCGGGCGGTATTTGCGGATCAGTTGCAGCCCTGCCGGCACGGCGCCCAGCCACCAGCTGGCCCAGCGGTCGGGAGTAGCGAGCAAGCGCGGATAGCGCCCCGCCAGCGCCAGATGTTTCGAGGTATCGAGCGCGAACGCGCGTTCGACGATCACTCCTGGCGGCACATCGGCCAGCAGATCGTCGGACTTGTCCTGATAGGCGCGCGGATGCGCGGTAAGCACGATCGGCTCCCAGCCGAAATCGCGCAGATACTGGGAAAAACGCAACGCGCGCTGGATACCGCTGGAGCCGCGCAGCGGCGGGTAGTGGTAGGCAATCAGCAATACCCGCTTGCTCATGCGCGCACCCAGTCGATGGTCCATTGCTCGACCTGCTGCCGCCAGTCGCGGCGCGAAAACGTGTGGTTGGCCTGCTTCAATTCCTGCACCTGTACTCTTGGATTCTGCAACTGCTGCTGCCATTCCGGCGTAGCGGCAGTCAGGTTGCGAAATTCCGCCGCGGTCAGATCGTCACCGGAAAGAATCAGCAATACCCGCCCATCGAAGCGCCGCAGGCCGCGCAGCATGCGCTGCGGCAACGGCAGGCCGGCATCCGTGTCCGGCTGCGGCGTTGCGGCCGGGGCAGACTGGCGTGCCTGGCGCAGCTTGGCGATAAAGCCGCACACAGCGCCGCGCACATCGACGCCGCCGCCCAGCAGCTTGCCCCAGAATTCGCGGCTCAGCAGCCGCTGGCGGTAATAATGTTTGACGTAGGCTTGCGCCAGGCCGGCATCGGTACGCACCCA
>CALMFQ010000443.1 GCA_937863215.1 uncultured Pseudomonadota bacterium | reverse complement strand
AAGCCGGCTACTGCATGCGCTGGAATGAATGCGGCGATGATCACTGCGTACACCGGCAGCCGCGCCGAGCAGGTCATCAGCGGCGCGATCATGATGGTGATCAGCCGTTCTTTCGGGTCTTGCACGGTGCGTGTGGCCATGATGCCGGGCACGGCGCAGGCAAAGCTCGACAGCAGCGGAATGAACGAACGCCCCGACAGGCCGACACCGCGCATCAGCCGATCGAGCAGGAATGCGCCGCGCGGCAGGTAGCCCGAGTCTTCCAGCGCCAGAATGAAAGCGAACAGGATGACGATCTGCGGCAGGAACACCAGCACGCCGCCGGCACCGGCGATAATGCCGTCCACCAGCAGGTTGTGCAGCACGCCGGCCGGCATGTGGCTGCCGACCCAGCCGCCGAACGCGGATGTGCCTTCCTGAATCAGGCTGACGATTGGTTTGGCCCAGGCGAATACCGCCTGGAACATCAGCAGCAGCACGGTCAGCAATACCCCGAGGCCCAGCACCGGATGCATGACCAGGCTGTCGAGCCGGTCCTGCCACGGTGGCAGATCGACCGGCGCGGTCACGCATTCGGCCAGCAGCGCTTCGATGCGCGCGTACAGGCTTTCCACGCTGGCGCTGCGTTCCAGCGTGGCATGCAGCGGCGCATGCTCGATCTGGCTGGCGGCCTGGCGGCGCAGTTGTTCGATCAGGTCGGCCACGCCGTCGCGACGGATGGCGACCGTTTCCACTACCGGAATGCCGATGCGTTGCGCCAGTCTGGCGGTATCGATGCCGATGCCGCGCTGTTGTGCGGCATCGGCCAGGTTCAGCGCCAGGATCATCGGCCGGCCCAGTTGCTGCAATTCCATCACCAGCCGCAGGCCAAGGCGCAGATTGGTGGCATCGACTACCGCGACCAGCACATCCGGCGGCAACTCGTCTTTCATTTGCCCCAGCAGCACGTTGCGCGTGACTTGCTCGTCCGGCGAGGTGACAAACAGGCTGTAGGTGCCGGGCAGGTCGATCAGCTCCGCGTCGCGCGGCAGCCCGCCAAGCGGGCCGGAGCGCTTTTCCACCGTTACCCCGGCGTAGTTGGCGACCTTGGCACGCGCGCCGGTCAGGCGGTTGAACAGCGCCGTCTTGCCGCAGTTCGGGTTGCCTACCAGAGCGAAACGGATCGGTGCTGCGGCTTGCATCGGCTGGTTTCCTCAGTCGGCGTCGATGATTTCAGTGATGATTTTACTGGCTTCAGCGCGGCGCAGCGCGAACTTGGTGCCGTTGATATGTACTGCGATCGGGTCGCGGCCGAACAGGCCAAAGCCGATTACGCGCAGCTTGGCGCCGGGCAGAAAGCCCAGCTCTTTCAGGCGCTGCGTGACTTGTCGATCGTTATTGCCAAACGCATCGTGAGTGTCGATAGCGACGATCCGCGCCACACTGCCTTTCGGCAGACGATCCAGCGGGCTGCGGTCGGCGCCGAGGTCAGGCGCGGCTGGTGCGGGGAGCGTCATGGCGGTCAACATGATCGACGAGTGCCTCCATATGCGGCAAAACGTTAATGAGAATGGTTATCGAATGATAAGCCCTCAAGATTACAGGGTCAATGGCTGCAGGCAGAAAATGAGAATTGCTTGCGATGGATCAATATACGGCCATATATCATGGGCTTGCAGAGCCGCCGCAGCGGCTCTGCCTCGCTTGGTCGTGGTGGCTGCACCGGGCAATCAGTGTCCGGCGAGAGTGAAATTGGCGCCGGCGGCGCTGCCCGGCCGGTTGCCGTTGTCGGCAGGCTTGGCGGCAACGATGAACAAGCGCGCTTCTTCGACTCTGCCGCTGCGGATCAGTGCATTTTTCGCGGCAAAGGCGCGGCGGCCGGCAAGCTGCTGCAGGTCGTCGGGCTTGACATCAAAATGATCGAGCAGCAGTTTTTCCATTTCCGCCAGCGGTAGCTCTTTGGCCAGCCCGATCAGGTTGCGCGGTTTGGCGAAATCCTCATCCTGGTACACCGCCTTGAGCAGGGCGGGATATTCCGCACGGCTGACCGGTTGCGCTTCGTCCGTCGTTTGCCCCTGGCGCGCCAGTTGCCGCAGTTTCTGCGCGCGGATTTTCTGCTCCAGCATCTGTCGTTTCAACCCCTCGCGATCGACTCCGGCATCCGCCTGGCCGGCGATTTCCAGTTGCAGCGCCGGCCGGTCGTACAGTGCGGTGGCCAGCGTGGTGAGCCGCGCCTGTGCCGCGGCATTCAGTTCGGCACTGCCCGGCGCGAATTCGATACTGGACAGTTGTTCGCCGCCGCCCGGAGCAAGCAGTGCAAATGGCGCCGTGACCGCTTTTTCCAGCAGATTTTTCAGCACCTGCACGATTACGCTGCCGATTTTGAACTGCGGGTCGTCCAGGCTGCCTTCGATCGGCAGGTTGAGATCGATTTCGCCGCGCCGGTTCTGCAACAGCGACAACGCCAGCCGTACCGGCAGCGAGGTTGCGTCGGGGCTGTCGACCTTGTCGCCGAGCGTGAGCTGGTCGAGGAACAGATGGTTCTGCGCCTTGAGCCGGTTCTGCTCGACAAAATAACTGATGTCCATCGACAGCTTGCCCTTGTCGATGCCGTAACCGGCGTATTTGCCGGCATAGGGCGAGGTCGGGATCATCTCGAAGCCCTTGATGCCGGCCTTGATGTCGAGATACAGCTGCTTGGCCAGCGGATTCAGGCTGCCGGCCAGCGTGAACTGCGCGTTGTTGTTGACGCTGCCCTGCAGGTCGATGCTTGCGCGACTGTCGGCTGCCGATGCCAGTCCGCTGATGCTGCCGCCGATCTGCGTCATGTTGGCGCTGTAATTGGGGCGGATGAAGTAGTCGCTGAACTGTACGTTGCCGCCGGCAAGTTGCACCTCGCCGATGCGCACCGGGAACGGCTCGGCCTTGTCTGGCGTGGCCGCCGTTGCCGGGGGCGACGCCGCCGGCAGCTGGACACTGGTCAGCGAAGTGGCGCCGCTTGCGTGGTCGTTTACCACGATGTCGAGCAGGTTCAGCCGGCCGTTCGGGTTGACCAGCAGCCGCGCGTAGAAGTCGTTGAGTGCAATGCGTTCGACTGCCACGCGGCTGTCGCTGGCGGCGATGCCATCGAGCTGCAGCGCCCGCCAGTTGACGAAATCGGCGGTGTTCACTTTGTCGAGGCTGGCCAGCCGGTCAATGCGTGCGTCGCCGGCGAAGCTGAAGCGGGTTTTCGGCCCGGTGCTGAAACGCAATTTACCGCCGCCGCTGAAATTGCCGCGGGTGAGCGTGATGTTCAGCCGCTGACCGAAATAAGGTTGCAGCGGCACCAGCTCGATGGCACTGGCGCTGAGCCGCAGATCGGCTGCCAGTGGCTGTGGCCGCAGTGTGCCGCTGAGCTTGAGCTGGCCGCTGCGGTTGATGCGCGTGCTCAGTTCGACGCTCGCCGGTTTGTCCGGCGACACATCGCGCGCCTGCAGTTGCAGTTGCGACAGCCGGATGTGCGCGTCCTCGACCGGTGCTTCGTCGAAAAAATCCAGCGCGTAGTCGCTGAGTGCCAGTTGTTGCAGGCCGAGTGTCCATTGCGCTGCCGGACGCAGCGGTTTTGCCGTTGCCGTGTCAGCAGCGGCGGCTGGCGCCAGCCATTGCTGCAGGTCGAGCTGGCCCTGCTGATTGCGGTGCAGCTTCAGTTGCAGGCCGCTGCTGTCGATGCTGCCGATCTGCAGTTTGCGTTGCGCCAGATCGATATTGGCTTGCTGCAGGTTCAGCGTCGGCAGGGTCAGGAACGGCTGTTTGCCCTGCGGCGGCAACAGGCGTGTATCGCTGAGGCCGAGTTGCAGCTGCGTCAGGCGGATTCCCTGTGTGTCGATGCCGAGCTGCCCCTGACCGTCGAGGCTGCCGCCGGCGAGGCGGATGCGCAGCAGATCGCGGTAATACGGCGCGTAATGGGGCAGTGCCAGCTGGCGCGCTTCGATCCGGCTATCGAGTGCGAACGGCTGCAGCCTGAATTGCCCTTGTGCTGCCAGCCGTTCTCCCCGATCGGAACTCAGCGTGGCACTGAAACTGCTCGCCTGGCCCGGCTTCAGCGCAAACTGCCGCAGTTGCAGATCGATCGGGGTGAGGCTGGTGGCGAAGCCGGTCCGGTCGTCCTGCCAGTGCAGCTGACCCTGCTGCAGGGCAAGGGAGTCAAGCGCGAGTTGCAGTGCCGGGCCGGTTGGCTTGGGTGTTGCGGCGCTGGCTGGCGCGCCGCTTGGCGCCATACTGAACGCCTGCTGCAGATTGAATTGGCCATTTTTGCTGCGCTGCAGCCAAACTTCCGGGTGCAGCAAGCTCAGCCGGCGTAGCCGGTAGCGCTGCTGCAGCGGCTCCAGCCGGGCGATTTCCAGTTCTGCCTGCTGCCAGCCGAGCAGCGGCGTGCCGTCCGGCTGTTGCAGTTTCAGCCCGCGCACGCCGAGCTTGCCGGCCAGTGCGATGCTCGGTGCCTGTTCCGGCGGCTGGCTGAAGCTCAATGTCAGCTTGCTGTCGAGCCGCGCCGAGGCGATGCGGAAGCGCAGCGCGGTTGGCAGGTAGCCGAGATAATGCGTTACATCGACGTCGTCGAGGCTGATATCGATGGTCGATTCGTGCGCCTGGCTGAACGGCCTGGTGCGGGCAGTCGAGGCAAAGCGTGCGCCGTTGAGCAGGCCGGATATCGACGGTTTTACCGGGTCATCGAGCAGATACGGCAGGTTGGATACGAACGGTACGCTCAGCTGCAGCTGGCTGACGTCCTGGCGTGTCTGCAGCGGCCGGTCGTCGAATACGATCCGGCCCTGCCGCAGCGTCAGATTGTTGAGCGAGAAGCGCGCCGGCTCGTCGCTTTTGGGCTGGTTGAGGAATTTCTCGATCAGATCGGAAATGTTGTAGCGATTCTCGCCCAAGCGTGCCAGATAGAGGTAAGGCCGGTTCAGCGCCACCGAATCGATCACCACGCCGCGATGGCGCAGCGATCCCCACAGATTGGCGTCGATCTGCAATTGGTCGAACACCAGCTGGCGTTCGCCGCCGAAGCTTGCGACGCTGACACCGCTGGCGTGCATGGTCAGCGTCAGCGGGTTCAGCGACAGTGCGTGGATTTCGACCTTGCGCTGCAGATATTGGCCGAGACGGTCTTCGACGGTGCTGCGCAGTAGCGCAGGGGCGGCCAGCAGGGCCAGTTCCATTGCCGCCAGGGCGATCAGCGTTGTTTTCATGCGGCCGGACCAGCGGCCGTTGGCAGGTGTTTTCATTGGTTGCAGCGTTGTTTTTGCGGCATTTTACCCGCTTGTCGGCGATCCCGGCGCGGCGCGTTATAATCGGGAATCTCTTTGCGGGTGGATTGGCGACGTGAGCAATCAAACATTCAAATGGGCCGTTGCCGGCGGCGTGCTGGCCGCCGCGCTGGGCGCTGGCGTGTATTTTACCGGGCAGAAGGAGACCGCTCCGGCGGTTACATTCCAGACGCTGCAGCAACAGCCGCTGAATCTGGCACAGCTGCGCGGCAAAGTGGTGCTGGTGAATTTCTGGGCCACCAGCTGCCCTGGCTGCATCCACGAAATGCCGTCGCTGGTCGATACCTGGCGCAAGTACAACGGCCGCGGTTTCGAGACTGTAGCGGTGGCAATGGAGTATGACCCGCCCGAATACGTAATGAACTATGCTCAAAGCAACAAACTGCCGTTCACCGTGGCGCTGGATACCGGCGGTGCCGTGGCACAGGCGTTCGGCGGCGTGGTGGGCACGCCGACTTCGTTCGTCATCGACCGGCAGGGGCGTATCGTCCAGCGCTATCTGGGCGAACCGGATTTCAAACAGGTACATCAACTGATCGAGGCCAAGCTGCAAGAATCCTGATGCGGTGCGTGGCTGGCAGAGGAGGTTCATCATGTTCAGCTGGAAAAAGCATTTCCTGTATCAGATCGATTATCAGCACTGGGCCAATGACCGCCTGTTCGAAGCGTTGGCGCATCTCAACGAATCGGCGCTATCGAGCGTCGATGCTCCGCATGTCGGCAGCCTGCTGCAGTTGTTGGCGCGGCAGCATTCCGAGCTGCTGTGGTGGTGGGCGCATTTGCGTGGCGAGCCGGCCCGGGGTGGCGCCGAGCCGCGCGATTTTCGTGCTGCCTGCCAGGCTTTGCGCCAGGATGTGCGCGCCTTGCAGCACTGGCTGGAAAACCAGCCTGACGAATTCTTCGATTCCCAAGTCGAGTACCGCACCCGTCATCAGCAGCAATGTCGCGACTGGAGCCGCGATCTGCTGAGCCAGCTGTCGCTGCAGCTGGCATTCCTGCGCGGCCAGATGGCGGCCGTGGCCGCCCGGCTCGGCGCTCCGGCCATCGGTATGGACTTCATCGACTACAAGCGCGATGTGCGCAATGCCCTCGATCATCTGGCTGGCGCACACGGTAAAGCCTAACGGTTTGTTAGCAATGGTTTTCTTGCCGCCGGTGAATATACTGAAATCATAATCTCCGATTGCGAGCGAACCGTGCCACTACCGTCGCGCAGCATTGGCTTCAGACTCAATCTACTGTTGGTGCTGGTCGTGACGACCGTGCTCGCCATTTCCGGCGTCTATTCGTATCTGAGCCTGCAAACCGAGTTGGAGCTGCGCTTCCACGCGCAGCAGGCGGCGGTGGCTGGCCGTTTGCAGCCTAGCCTGGCGGCTGCGTTGTGGAATTTCGACACTACCCAGACCGCTGCGTTGCTGGATGCGGAGCTGAAAGCATCCGAAGTGCTGGCGATCGAAGTCTATCAACGTGCCCAGGACAAGTCCTTTCTGTTCTGCGCACAACGCAAGCCGGGGGGGGCTGCTGAGCGGCTGTCGCTTGCCGACGGGCTGACAATGCGTGTGCCGATTTTCTGGCGCGCTGAGGGTGCAGGCTCCAGTCGGGGCAGTCAGTCGGGTGAAATCGGCTACGCATTGGTCAGGTTTTCCCGCGCGGCGATCGATGAATTATTGTGGCGCCAGTTGTCCGGCAAAATCGCCGAAATTCTTACATTGAACGTATTGCTGTGGCTACTGCTGTCGTTGACCGTCGATCGGGTGGTGCTGCACCCGTTGCGCCAGCTGGTGCAGGCGTTTACCGATCTGGCTAACGAAGCCGAAGTCACCACGCTGAAAGCCGAACGCCAGGACGAGTTCGGTGCGGTGGTGCGGGCGTTCAACCACATTGAGACCAAGCTGGTATCGGACATCGAGCGCCGCAAGCAGGCCGAGGCCGAATTGCGCAGCGAACATGCCAAATCCACCTACGCCTTGCAGGAGTTGCAGCGCACCCAGGCCAGCCTGGTGCAGGCGGAGAAGATGGCTTCGCTTGGCGGTTTGGTGGCGGGAGTTGCGCATGAAATCAACACGCCGGTCGGTATTGCGGTTACCAGCGCTTCGTTTCTGCTGGAGGAGAGCCGCAAGCTCGATGCCGAATTCGCCGCCGGCCAGATCCGCAAATCCGCCGTGGCCCACTTTATCGCCACGGCGCAGGAGAGCTCGCAGCTGGTGCTGAGCAATCTCGAACGTGCGGCGAACCTGGTGCAGAGCTTCAAGCAGGTGGCGGTGGACGAAACCAGCGATTCGCGCCGGGTGTTTGATCTGCAGCAGTACATCGGCGAGGTGTTGACCAGCTTGCGGCCTAAATTCAAAAAAACCGCCATCTCGGTACAGCTCGACTGTGCCGGCAATATTGCCATGGATACTTTTCCCGGCGGCCTGGCGCAGGTATTGACCAATCTGCTGATGAATTCGCTGATGCATGCATTCGATGCCGGTTCCAGCGGTTTGATTTCCATCGTGGCGCTACGCGACGGCGATACGGTGCAGATCGAATGCAGCGACAACGGCAAAGGCATCGCTGCCGAGCATCTGGCGCAGATTTTCGATCCGTTTTTTACCACCAAGCGCGGCCATGGCGGCACCGGGCTGGGGTTGAATATCGTCTACAACATTGTGACCCAGCGGCTCGGGGGTGAGATTCACGTTGCATCCCAGCTTGGCGCGGGCACCCGTTTCACGATCCGGATACCAGCCGTTGCGCCGGTAACCGGCAGCGAGGAGGATAAAGCATGAGTGACGTGAGGCAGGAAGAAGACTGGCTGATCGACGATACCGCGCAGCCTGCAATGGCTGGGGCGCAACTGGAGCGCTCCTGGAAGGTGCTGATCATTGATGATGAGCAGGATGTGCATTTGGTCACACAGATGGCATTGCGCAATCTCAAGTTTCGCGGCCGGGCGCTGGAAATGCTGTCTGCTTATTCTGCCAGTGCCGGTTTCGAGTTGTTGCAACAACATCCGGACGCCGCAATTGCGCTGCTGGATGTGGTAATGGAAACCGATGATGCCGGCTTGCGGCTGGTGCAGCGTATCCGCCAGGAATTGAACAACCAGCTGGTGCGCATCGTGCTGCGCACTGGCCAGCCGGGACAGGCGCCGGAACAGCGAGTGATTGTCGAATACGACATCAACGACTACAAGGCAAAAACCGAGCTGACGACGCAGAAATTGTTCACCACGGTGATTGCTTCGCTACGTACCTACGAGAGTCTGCTGACGATCGAAAACTCACGTCAGGGCTTGGGCAAGATTCTCGAAGGTGCTGCCAATCTGTACCAATGCCATTCGCTGCAGGATTTTGCCTCGGGCGTGCTGGCGCAAATCAGTGCCATTCTCAATGTTGGCGCCGATGGTGTGCTGTGCGCCCAGCAACGCGACCGCGACAACAGTCTGCAGCGCCATTTGATTGCCGGCACCGGCCAGTATGCCGGACTGATTGCCGACGGGAACATGACCGACAGCCATGCGCTGGCACCATTGATGCAGCGGGCCTTTGCCGGCCGGCGCAGCTTTTTTGAGCACCCGTATGACGTGTTGTATATTTCGGCGCAGAAGCAGCATGAGTTTGTAATCCTGTTTTCCCCGCCGTGGCCGCTGGCCGAATACCAGAAAGATCTGCTCAATGTGTTTTGCAACCGGATTGCAGCAGCGCTCGATAATCTCTACCTGTATCAGCAGCTGAAAGCGTCGCACGAGGCTACCGTGGTGGCGCTGGCCGATCTGGCGGAATATCGCGACGAAACCACCGGCAATCATATTCTGCGAGTACAGCGCATGACCGATGCGGTGGCGCACCGCTTGCGCGCCAGTGGCCATTTCCCCGGCGATTTGAACGAAAGTTTTCTGTCGATGGTGGGTACGGCGGCGATTCTGCACGACGTCGGCAAGGTGGCGACACCAGACCATATTCTGCTCAAACCGGGCAAACACGACTCCGAGGAACGCAGCATCATGCAGCAGCACGCGGCCAGCGGGCAGACGATTCTGGCTCGTGCGGCCACCATGGTGGATGGCGACAGCTATCTGAGTTATGGCGCACAGATTGCCGGCGGGCATCACGAGCACTATGACGGCGGAGGCTATCCGCTTGGGTTGTGCGGCGATGCGATTCCCCTGGCGGCGAAAATCGTCGCTGTGGTCGATGTGTTCGACGCCTTGGTGCATCGCCGCCCCTACAAGGAACCGTGGCCGATCAACGAGGCTCTGACCTATATTCGTGACCGGGCCGGCAGCCAGTTCGATCCATATGTGGTCAAGGCATTCCTGGATGTGGTGGCAAAAGATCCGTCGGACTGGATCGATCTGAACGGGTTGTAAAACCGTCGCACCCGCGATGCGTGAAACCTGTGCCAACAAAGCCTGGGTGTGTTGATGCTGGCGGAAACATGCTCAAGCGGAGTCGGCGCCGAGCTTGTCACCATGCGCCGGGGCTGACAGAATCGGCGCTTTACTCAGGAGTGCTGGCGGTTGATGTTTGAGCAAACCATCGTATTTGTCGATCTGGAAACCACCGGCGGCAGCATCGTTCACGATCGCATTACCGAAGTCGGTATCATTGAGGTCGGCCCGGCTGGCGTTTCCGAGTGGTCGACACTGGTCAATCCGCAGACCCGTATTCCGCCGTTCATCGAAAAGCTCACCGGTATCAGCAATGCCATGGTCGAATCCGCGCCGACTTTCGCCGAGGTGGCGGAAGAGGTGCTGGGGCGGCTGGTGGGCAAGTTGTTCGTCGCGCATAACGCGCGTTTCGACTATGGTTTCCTGAAAAACGAGTTCAAGCGTCTGGGGCTGTCGTTCCGCGCCACCGTTGCCTGTAGCGTCAAGCTGTCGCGGCGGCTGTTTCCCGACGAGTTCAAGCACAATCTGGATTCGATCATCGCACGCCATCGATTGCCGCTCGAATCGCGCCACCGCGCGCTGGCCGATGCGCGTGCGGTGTGGCTGTTCGTACGCAAGATGGAGCAGGAGCGCCCCTTGCAGCTGCGGCAGGCGCTGGCGGATCTGACTTATCGCCCGGCCTTGCCGCCCAATCTCGACCCCGAGGTGGTGGACGATCTGCCGGAAGCGCCGGGAGTGTATTTCTTCTACGGCGAAAACGATATCCCGCTGTATGTCGGCAAAAGCACCAACCTGCGCAAGCGGGTAATGCAGCATTTCACCGCTGATGTGGCCAATGGCAAGGAAATGCAGTTGGCGCAACAGCTGCGCCGGCTGGACTGGGTCGAAACCGCCGGGGAGCTGGGCGCGCAGCTGCTGGAGATGTGTCATATCAAGGCATTGCAGCCGGCGCTGAATCGGCGCCTGCGCCGCAATACCGATGCCTGCTCCTGGCAGTTGCGCCAGCAGGAGGACGGTTTTCTCCAGCCAGAGCTGATTTTTGCGCACGACCCGGCGTTTGGCCTGCAGGAGCACCTGTACGGTATTTTCGGCTCGCAGCGCGATGCGCAGAACACCTTGCGCAAGATTGCCGAGCTGAACCAGCTGTGCCTGATCAAGACCGGACTGGAGGCGCCGAACAAGAGTGCGCCACGCCCGTGTTCGGCGTACCAGATCAAGCGTTGCCGCGGTGCCTGCATCGGCCGGGAAGATGCGGCGATGCACAATATCCGTCTGCTCAACGCGCTCGGCAAGCAACGGTTGCAGAGCTGGCCGTTTGCCGGGCCGATCGGCATTCGCGAAAGCGATCCGATCGGTAGCCGGACCGATATCCATGTGATCGACCGCTGGGCATATCTTGGCACCGCTGGCAGCGATGCTGCGGTGCATGAATTGCTGGAGCATGCCGGCCGGCCGCAATTCGATATCGACAGCTACAAATTGCTCAGCAAGCAGCTGAAGCAGCTTGAGCCGGGCGCCATCGTCGAATTCTGACGCGTGGGCGGCGCGCTGCCAAAGAAAAAGCGCGTTACGATGTAACGCGCTTTTTTATCGGGGTACGCATATTGCTCAGGCTGCGTTCTTTTGCGAGCCGGTTTCTGCCTTGACCCAGCGTTCCAGATCTTCCAGCGCTTCGTCGAGACGCTGCATCGGCGACTTGTCGCGTTTGCCGTCTTCGTCGCGCAGTGCTTCCTTCACACCGGCAGCCAGGTGGCGTTCGCGATCGCGCAGAACATCCATGCGCATGCGGATGCCGTGCTTCTCGAAAATCGGCTGCAGTTCGTCGGCACGGTTCAGCAGTTCCTGACGGGTCCGCTGATAGGCGTGCTCGGCGATCTTGTTGCGTTCGGCATAGCTGAACACGTTGGCGAAGAACATTTCCGCATCGGCGTGGCTCGGTTCGAACAGCACCACATCGGCGTGCTTGTACTGCGAGCTGTATTTCGACAGGCCAACCTTCATGCGCGAATGGATGATGGCGCGGAAAGTCTGCGACAACACCACCGGCAGGCCGCCGTTTTTCAGCTTTTCGTGCTGCACGACGCCAATTTTCGGGTACAGCTTGGCATCGTAAGGCACGATCGGATTCAGGCACAGCACGAAGTCGGCACCTTCATCCAGCGACACCGAAGCATGCAGCGTTTTCACCAATGCGCCATCGACGAAGAACTCGCCATCGATTTCCACCGGCGGATACAGGCCCGGCAGCGCGCAGCTGGCTTCCACCGCACGTGAAATCGGCACATGATCGCGCCCTTTGCCGCCGAATTTGACCGAACGGCCCGAGTCGAGATCGGTGGCAATCACATACAGTTTGTGGCTCAGGTCGCGGAAGTCATTGCTGCGGCCCACGGCCTGGAATACCTGCTCCAGCATATGCGCAATCTGGTCGCCGTCGAACACGCCGGTCGGAATGGCGCGCCCCAGCGTGGCAAACGCACCCTTCAGGCTGATATTGCCGGGGTTGGCCAGGAAGGTGACGAACGCCTCCATGACCAGTTTCGGCACACTCTTGGCCCTCTGGCTGTATTCACGGAACGCCGGGCGCAGAAACGATTCCGGCTGGAACGAATATTCTGCGGCCCGGTGGCCGATCATGATGCGGTACAGCGATTCCGGCGTGATGCCGTTAGCCAGCGAAGCAGCGAGCAGACTACCCACACTGACGCCAACGTAGACGTCGAGTTCGTTGAAATCGATACCGTCGAGCGACTCCTTCAGTGCGCACAACGCGCCGATTTCATACATGCCACCCAGCGGGCCGCCGCCAGCCAGATTCAGGCCGATACGGCTCTTTTTCGCGGGTGGCGCTTGGTCTGCAAGACGTAGGTTAGTCATACCTCACCTGCCCAATCAGGCTTGCGGCTTGGTTTCGCTGACTGCGGCAGGCTTGACCGGAGCTGCTTTCGGCTTGGCAGCTGCTTTTTCCTTCTTGATCAGCTCGCCGACGGCGCCCGACAGGCTCTCGATGCGGTCGCTCAGTGCCTTGATGTCTTCGCTCGACGGAACGCCCAGACGGTTCAGCGACTTGGCTACGCGCTCCTGGAATACCTGTTCCAGCTTGTCCCAGGTTTCGGTTGCTTTACCTGCGACAGCGTCAACTTTCTCTTCGGCAACGCGCTTGCCGGTGTTTTCGATTTCCTTGCCGGCTTCGACCAGGGTGTCGAATACTTTGGTGCCTTCTTCCTGGGCACGGGCAAACGCACCCAAGCCAGCCAGCCAGATTTGGTTGGCGGATTCCAGGATCACCGAAGTCAGTTGTTTTTCTTGCGATGCATTTTTCTTCAGGGCTTTCATTTACTTCCTCCTAGACTTAATACGCGTGATATCTCGAACCTCGCCCCACTCCCTCTGAATAGGGTCGTTGAATATCGGTCTCCGGGCCAGTGACATTCGTCCTGGAGCATGCGGAGCCTATACCTTTATTGTCAATCTAGTGCAAAGTTTTGTCCGATTGTTTGACGCATGTCAAACGTTTGTTTGAATTGCGTCATGGTCTTTCAGGTTACAATCGGGAGTGGGCTGCAAAAATGCCAGCGTCCTGATTATAAGCGCCTCTGATGACAAAAGACACAGATTTTCAAGTGGATGACGAGCTTTTCTCGTCTGTCTACGCCGAACCGGGGAGCCCCCGGCGCATGCAATTGGCTACCTGGCAGAGCGAGCGCCTGCAACAGACCTATGCCGATTTGCTGGCAAGCCAGCGTTACGAGGTGCCGGCACGCTACTTCCTTTCCGATCTGTACGGGCCGAAGGACTACACCCAGCGCGACCAGCAGGTGGAGCGTGTCTACAACAAGGCGCGCAAGCTGCTGCCGGAGCACATGGTAAAGCCGCTGGCCGATGCGTTGGCGATGAACGTGCTGTCGCAGGCACTGGATATCCGCCTGTGTATCGAGCTGTTCGATACGATGGGAATCGACCGGATCGATGTGGATAGCTATGTGGCGGCTTATCGGCGGTGTGACAACTATGCGCTGCGCTGCCGGCAGATCGGGCTGATCCGCTCGATCGGCCACGAGCTCGACAGCGTGGTGCGCAAGCCGCTGCTCGGCATGCTGCTGCGCATGTCGCGCGGGCCGGCGCATCTGGCCGGGCTGGGAGAGCTGCAACAGGCGCTGGAGCGTGGCTTCGATGCGTTCAAGGGAATGCGCGGCGCGGACGAGTTTGTCGCCATCATTGTCGAGCGTGAGCAACGCATTCTGCAGCGTATTTACGCCGGCGACCCGCAGCCTTTCGCGCCGGAAGAAGATCGCACCGTTTCCTGATGGTGCGGGGAAAGGGGGGGCGATTGCGTGTCAGCCGAAATTCTCGTTGAGAAATTTGTGGATTTCGCTTTCGATTTTCGGTTTCAGCGCCAGCAGCAGGAATGACAGTTTGGCCTCGATCCGGACCAGTTGTGGCTCTACCGTCAGCCGTCCCTGAACTCCGGAGCGGTCGAAGTGCAGCACATCGCCATGCCATTTGTAACTGAAACCGAATTCATCGGCCATCTCCTGGGCCACCCGCTCGGCCAGTTTTCTCGCTTCGGCATGCGGTTTGTCGTGGCTGCGTTCGATGTGGATGTGTGACATGCTGCTTTCCTCTGGTATTTACGGGCGCGCGCCGGGATAGAGCTGGGCCGGCGTGCCATGTTCGGTATCGCATGTCGCGGTCGCAGGCATGCGGGTATAAATATTCATTATCACAGGCGTGGGCTGCGGCGCAACTTCCGGCTGTAGTGGATTGGGCGGCAATAGGTTGTGTGGCGCGGCGCTGCCGTACCGATGCTGCCTGGCCGCAATATGTTGAGTGCATATTTTGTGTTATGACAAATGAAAATCGGGCCGATCTGTGCGAAAATTCCCCCTGACGGCACCGGCCCGAGCGAAAGCTCTAAATTAAGTTATACTTTTGCGACCGCCACAACGCCTGCCGACAAGCGGCGCAGCGGCGCCTGATCTCCGAATTCCTGGCAGTGGAGGCATCGGCGTGAACGGAGCGCCGGGCAAGCAAACAACGAATTCTGAAATGGGGAGTGGGAACGCAACATGGCCGAAAATCTGGTTCCCGGCGTAATGCAGCTAATGGATGGGATGAAAATGATCTGGGATATGGGGGCAGGGAATCGCGAGAGCGTGTCGGGTGTGGATACCGCCTGGCTGCGCATGGATCGTCGGACCAACCTGATGATGATCGTCGGGGTGCTGATGTTCGAAGAGCGCATGGACTACGAGCGGATGCGCAAGGTGATCGAGGAGCGCTTCCTGCACTTTGACCGCTTCAAGCAACGTGTGGTGAAAATCGGCCCCACCCACTACTGGGAGGATGCCAAACACTTTGCGCTGGAAGATCATTTCCAGACCATTGCGCTGCCGGGCAAGGCCGGCAAGGTGGAGCTGGAGAACCTGGTCAGCGACCTGACCAGCACGCCGCTCGATACGTCGCGCCCGCTGTGGAATTTCCATCTGGTGGAAAACTACAACGGCGGCAGTGCGTTGATTGCCCGCATCCATCATTGCTACGCCGATGGCATTTCGCTGATCCGCGTGCTGCTGTCGATGACCGACGGCACGCCACGGCCGACGCTGAAAAAGCGTTATCGTGCGGCGCATCTGGACGACAGCGATCATGACGATGCCGATTACATGACCCGTCTGTACCGCCCGGTGGCTTCGGCGGTAAACAAGGCGATGAAAACCTACTGGGAGGTGGTGGAAGGCGCAGTCGATATTGCCAAGAAGCCGTCCAAGCTGGTCAAGTATTCGAATCATGGCCTGGGCATGGCGGGCGATCTGGCACGGGTGTTGACCATGCCGAACGATCCGAAGACCAGCTTCAAGGGCAAGCTGACTTCGCGCAAACGCTGCGTCTGGGCCGATCCGCTGTCGTTGTCGGAGGTGAAGCATGTCGGCAAGGCGCTTGGCTGCACCATTAACGACGTGCTGGTTTCGTGCGTTACCGGCGCGTTGCGCGGCTACCTGATCGAACAGGGGCAGCATGTCGATGGGCTGGAGATTCGCGCCACGGTGCCGGTGAACATGCGTCCGGAGCACAAGATGGACGAGCTGGGCAATTATTTCGGCCTGGTGTTCCTGTCGCTGCCGATCGGTATCGACAATCCGTTCGAGCGTCTGTACGAAATCCAGAAGCGCATGGGCGAGCTGAAAAACTCCTACGAAGCCGTGCTGGCGCTGGGCCTGCTGGCGGTATGCGGCATGGCGCCGAATGTGGTCGAGCAGACCGCGCTGGGCCTGTTGACCGCCAAGGCCACCGCGGTGATGACCAATGTGCCGGGGCCGAAAGAGCCGATCTATCTGGCCGGCAATAAAGTGCGCGATTGCATGTTCTGGGTGCCGCAGTCGGGCGATATCGGCATGGGCATCAGCATTCTGTCGTACAACGAGCATATCCAGTTCGGTCTGGTTACCGATGCCAATCTGGTGCCCGATCCGGAAGCCATCATGGGGCGTTTCAAGGGCGAATTCGACAAGCTGCTGTTCTCGACATTGATGGAGCCGTGGGATGAGCCGTTCGATCCGAAAAAGGTCGAACGCGATATCGAGTGGATTTCCACCCAGTTCTCGGAGCAGATTGCTCAGGTTGAAACGCTGTAAGCGTCGGAGTCGGCCTCCAGGCAAAAGCCCGGACTTGCGGTCCGGGCTTTGTTTTGGCCGGCGTTGCGGTTATT
>CALMFQ010000442.1 GCA_937863215.1 uncultured Pseudomonadota bacterium | reverse complement strand
ATCAGGCTGTCAGACGTTGAAGCTTTCGCCGCAGCCGCATTCGTTCTTTACGTTCGGGTTGTTGAACTTGAAGCCTTCGTTCAGGCCTTCGCGCACGAAATCCAGTTCGGTGCCGTCGATATAGGCGAGGCTCTTGGCGTCGGTGATGACCTTGACGCCGTTGCTGTCGAACTCGATGTCGCCGTCAGCGATTTCATCGACAAACTCCAGCTTGTACGCCATGCCGGAGCAGCCCGAAGTGCGCACACCCAGGCGAATGCCGATGCCTTTGCCGCGTTTGCTGAGGAAGTTGCTGATGTGTCTGGCGGCGCTTGCCGAAACCGAGATTGCCATATCCTGCTTCCTCCAGTCAGCTGTTGTGTTTGGCTTTGTAGTCGGCCACTGCTGCCTTGATCGCGTCTTCCGCCAGGATCGAACAGTGGATTTTCACCGGCGGTAGCGCCAGCTCTTCGGCGATCTGGGTATTCTTGATATCCAGCGCCTGATCCAGCGTCTTGCCCTTGACCCATTCGGTCACCAGCGACGACGATGCAATCGCCGAACCGCAGCCGTAAGTCTTGAATTTTGCGTCTTCGATGACGCCTTCTTCATTGACTTTGATCTGCAATTTCATTACGTCACCGCACGCCGGCGCGCCGACCATGCCGGTGCCGATCGAGCCATCGCCCTTGTCGAACGAGCCGACATTGCGCGGGTTTTCGTAATGGTCGAGAACTTTGTCGCTATAAGCCATGATTCACTCCTGGTAACTCAGTGTGCCGCCCACTGCACGGTGTTGAGATCGATGCCGTCCTGATGCATTTCCCACAGCGGCGACAGTTCGCGCAATTTGCCGATTTTCTGCTGCAGCAGCCGGGCTGCGTAATCGACTTCTTCAGCCGTGGTAAAGCGGCCGATGGTGAAGCGGATCGAGCTGTGTGCCAGTTCGTCGGAGCGGCCCAGTGCGCGCAGCACGTAGGATGGCTCCAGGCTGGCCGAAGTACAGGCCGAGCCGGACGAAACGGCCAGATCCTTGATTGCCATGATCAGCGATTCGCCTTCGACAAAGTTGAAGCTGACGTTCAGATTGTGCGGTACCCGTTGTTCCAGATCGCCGTTGACATAGACTTCGTCAATCGACGACAGCCCAGCCCACAGCCTATCGCGCAGCATGCGGATGCGTTCGTTTTCCGCCTGCATTTCCTCGCGCGCAATGCGGAATGCTTCGCCCATGCCGACGATCTGGTGTGTTGCCAGCGTACCGGAGCGCATGCCGCGTTCATGGCCGCCACCGTGCATCTGCGCCTCGATACGGATACGCGGTTTGCGACGTACGTACAACGCGCCAATGCCTTTCGGTCCGTACGTCTTGTGCGCCGAGAAGCTCATCAGGTCGACCTTGAGCTTTTGCAGGTCAATTGCGACTTTACCGGTTGCCTGCGCCGCATCGACGTGGAAAACGATGCCCTTGCTGCGGCAGATTTCGCCCAGCTGCTCAATCGGCTGGATCACGCCGATTTCGTTGTTGACGAACATCACCGACGCCAGAATGGTATCCGGGCGGATTGCCGCGACAAAATCGTCCAGACTCAGCAGGCCGTTCTCCTGCGGCGCCAGATAGGTCACCTCGAAGCCCTGGCGTTCCAGCTCGCGCGTGGTATCGAGCACTGCCTTGTGCTCGGTTTTCATCGTGATCAGGTGCTTGCCCTTGCCTTTGTAGAACTGTGCCGCACCCTTGATCGCCAGATTGTTCGATTCGGTTGCGCCGGAGGTCCAGGCGATTTCTTTCGCGTCACAGTTGACCAGTGCCGCTACCTGTTCGCGCGCGTCTTCAACTGCTTTTTCCGCTTCCCAGCCAAACGGGTGCGAACGCGATGCCGGGTTGCCGAATTTCTCGCACAGGTAGGGAATCATCTGTTCCGCAACCCGGGGATCGACAGGCGTGGTGGCCGAATAGTCCAGGTAAATCGGTAATTTCAACATTGCTTGGGGCTCCAAAATATGGCCGGAAACGGTTCAGATGGCTGCCGTTGCCGGCGCGCTGCCGCGCTTGTCGATCAGGATCGCAACTTCGGCTGTCTTTGCCTTGGCCAGCTGGTTGTCCACCAGTCCGCCCAGCGTTACCGAATCGAGGTAATCGAAAATCGTGGCGTTGAGGTTGGTCCACAGGTCGTGCGTCATGCAGCGGTGTTCTTCCTGGCAGTTTTCGCGGCCGCCGCACTGGGTGGCGTCGATCGGCTCATCCACCGCGCGGATGATTTCCGCTACCGAAATTTCGTGTGCCGAGCGTGCCAGGCAATAACCGCCACCCGGTCCGCGCACGCTATCGACCAGCTGCTTGCGCCGCAGCTTGCCGAACAGTTGTTCCAGATAGGAGAGGGAGATTTTCTGCCGGTCACTGATGCCTGCCAGCGCTACCGGGCCAGTGCCCTGACGCAGGGCCAGATCCAGCATTGCAGTCACTGCAAAGCGGCCTTTGGTAGTCAGTCGCATGGCTGTTCCTCGCCGGTGTTTAACTGAATCAGAATATATAATACCCGATTAATTCAGTCAACAATTTTGCGGCGCAACAAGCCGCCGACGACCGCGGTAGGAAGGTAAAAAGGTAAATAGGCGGGCATTTTACTCGGCGATGCCCGTTGCGTCCATCCGTCAGACCCTGCCTACTGTCGTTCCAGCCGTTTCTTGTGCTTGCCCAGACTATTGTTGAGCTGGCCGATGATTTCGGTTGCGGTGGTGATGATCTGATTCGAGTTGAGGCCGGCACGTGTCAGTTCACGAAAGAACGTCTTGGCCAGCAACTTGGCCAGCTGGTCCGGATTTTGTGCCGGATTGGCGCCGAATTTTTGCTGCAATGCCTGTTGTTGCTGTTGTGCCAGCGCCAGCTGTGCGAAACGCGAGTTGAGCACATTCTGTAACTGAATTACCTGGATCGATTTGCCGATGAACAACGCCGCGATATCCAGCAGATTCTGGTCATCGATGTTGAACGGGCGTGGAAACCGGTTGCCGGTGATGTTGATGACACCAATGATTTCGCCGTTCAGCATGATCGGCGAGGAGATGATCGACTTGCGGCCTTCCTGCCGGCGCCGTGCCTGCAGCGCGTAAGGCGAATGATCGATATCTTCCACCAGAATCGAGTGGCCGCTCGCAAGTACCTCGCCGGCGATACCTTCGCCGCGATGTACTGCTGCGTCCAGAGCGGCATCGGTAACCGGGCCGAAGTGCGCCGCCAGTTTCAGCGTCATTTCATCGCAGTCGCTGTCGGCGGCATTCAGCAGCATTACCGAGCAATAATCGGCATGCAGCATGTCGGCCGCAGTCGCTGCCAGCCCGTTCAGATTGTCTTCCAGCGTTCCTTCGCCGGCGAGGAACGAAGTGATGCCGGACAGCCTGGAGAGCAGCGTCGATGGAGGCGATGTGGTGGCGTGTCGGTTCATGGCTGTAGTATAGACCCAGCCGTTATGCCGCCGGGGGAATTCCGGCTGGCATAAAAAAGGCCGCCCAAGGCGGCCTGTGGATCGTCGGCGCATTGCCGGAAACGGCGTTAGACTGTCGCCGATTCGCTATCCTTGGTCGATGCGGGCTTGGCCACTTCGACGCGCAATTCCTTGCGCAGGATTTTGCCGACGTTGCTCTTCGGCAGGTCGTTGCGGAATTCGACCAGGCGCGGCACCTTGTAGGCCGTCATCTGTTTGCGGCAGTGTTCGATGATCTGCTTTTCAGTCAGCGCCGGGTCTTTTTTCACCACAAACGCCTTGACCGCTTCGCCGGTCGCATCGGCCGGCACGCCGATTACCGCGACTTCCAGTACTCCCGGATGTGCCGCGATGATGTTTTCGATTTCGTTCGGATAGACATTGAAGCCGGATACCAGAATCATGTCCTTCTTGCGGTCGACGATACGCAGGCGGCCATCGTCCTCAATCTGGCCGACGTCGCCGGTCAGCAGCCAGCCGTCCTCGGTCAGCACCTTCTTGCTTTCGTCCGGACGCTGCCAGTAGCCTTTCATGACGTTCGGGCCGCGCACGCAGATTTCGCCCGGTTCGTTCAGACCCAGCTCCTTGCCGTTTTCGTCGCGAATCGAGATTTCCATCGACGGCACCGGCAGGCCTACGGTACCGGTGAAGGTCGGAGTTTCCGGCGGGTTCACGCTGACTACCGGCGAAGTTTCGGTCAGACCGTAGCCTTCCAGAATCAGGCAGCCGGTTTCCTTCTGCCAGCGTTCCGCAACCGAAGGCTGGGTGGCCATGCCACCGGAAAGAGTAAAGCGCAGGCGGCTGACGTTGACGCTCTTGAAGCTCGGGCTGTTCAGCAGCGAGTTGAACAGGGTATTGACGCCCAGAATTGCAGTGAAACCGGCGTCCTTGATGACCTTGATGAACATTTCCGGATCGCGCGGGTTGGTGATCAGGATGTTGGTGCCGCCGCGGGTAAAGAACATCACGCTGGCGACCAGTGCAAACACGTGGTACAGCGGCAACGCAGTAACCAGAACTTCATCGGCAGTCATTGCTGCGCCGGCCAGGCCGGTTACCTGCAGGATGTTGGCGATGACGTTGCGGTGCGTCAGCATGGCGCCCTTGGACAGGCCGGTTGTGCCGCCGGTGTACTGCAGGAATGCCAGATCGCCATTCTTGATTTTCGGTTTGCTCAGCGGTAACTTGGCGCCGATTGCCAGCACTGCATTGAGCTTCTTGGCGCCCGGCAGATGGTAGGGCGGAACCATCTTCTTCACGTGCTTGATCATCAGGTTGAACAGAAAACGCTTCGGCTGCGGGCACAGGTCGGCCAGTTCGGTGACGATGATGTGGCGCACCGGCGTTTTCGGCAGCGCTTCCTGCAACGTTGCGGCGAAGTTGGCACAAATCAGGATGACCTGGCTGCCCGAGTCGGTCAGCTGATGCTGCAGTTCACGTGCGGTGTACAGCGGGTTGACGTTGACCACTACCAGTCCGGCACGCAGGATGCCGAACAGTGCAACCGGATATTGCAGCAGGTTGGGCATCATCAGCGCTACGCGGTCGCCCTGTTTCAAGCCCAGGCCGTTTTGCAGATAGGCGGCGAAATCGCGCGATTTCTTGTCCAGCTCGCGATAACTCATTGGTGTCATCAGATTGACGAATGCGGGCTTGTCGCCGTACTTGCCGACTGTTTCCTCAAACATTTCCACCAGCGAACTGTATTGATCCGGGTTGATTTCGGCCGGTACACCTGCCGGGTAACTTTTCTGCCAGATATTTTCCATTGTTTCTCCTCAATGCGAGTAATTGTTCAAATTTTTGGTGATGATATCAGTTTGCCGGGATTTGCATACACGTGGCATTTTTCCGGGCGCCAATGGCTGCTGGCATGGTTGGTTCGTGTATTGCCGTTGTGTAATGTCCTGTCGCTTGAGCTTTCTGTCTGCAGCAGCCACATCGGTCCCGGCATGCGCGGCTAGAGCCGGTAACGGTGCGCTGCAGCTTTGGCTTTCCAGTGATAGAGGCAGCAAATCCGCTCGGTGTACGGCGGTGTGGCGCGCGCTGGAGACTGCAGCAATTCAATGCCTATATGTGTTTGTTCGAATTGTTACGAATTTGCTGTGGAACCGGGCAGGGTAGAAAAATCCGTGCAGGCCGAGCCCGCCACACATGTTAGCAAAGCGGAAAAATGCTGATCAACAAAAATTTAACAGTGTTAATTGTCGCTGAAGGTCTATTGCTGGGCACAGGAGGTGCATGCAGTTTTTTGCTCTGCAGGCGACTGGCGTTGCAGTGACCACTGCGCCGAAGGCGGCTTCGCGCTGCTCTTCACGGAATGACCAAGCCGAGGGGGTTAGCTGCGAATGAAGCGTGACAGGGTTTTTTCGTTTTCTGCGGTCAGGCTGCGGAAACGCAGGCCGGTGCGGAACTGGCTGATATTGCCCATCAGCGAACAATGCACAACCTGGCATTCCTGCTGCAGATGAATCTTGTTGCCACCGGGGCCGCCGGGGATTTCCAGGATGAGGCGTACATTACTGCCGATCAGTATCTGCTTGTCGATGAAAAGGCCGCAGCCACCTTTGGAAATTTCGACCGTCAGCCCTTCGTGGACATGGTTGTTGTCGCCGTTGACTATCAGTGCCGCTCTCCAGCGGACGGGTACTCGAGCGTGCTCGCGCAGGTCTTCTGCTGCCATGACTTTGCCAAACTGGTGGATGGGATAATGTCTATCGCGTCGGCAGGCTGAATGTCGGGCTGGAGGCTGTTCAGTGGCCGGCGAGGATTTGTTATAGCAAAAAAAAGCCTCCACAGGAATAAATCCTGCGGAGGCGGATTTAGGTCATAGCCTGAATCACAAGAAGGAGACGAAACGAATAATAATCGAAAAAATGATTTTCGTAAAGCAACAAATAAATAAAATCGAAATTAAATTGGCTGCGATTATTCGAAATTGTTGTCTGTGATTTTCGAATGAATTTTCTGGCGGCCGGCTATGAGTGGCTTTGTTTCTTTTTCGGCCAAATTGTGGTGCCGGGTACGGGAGGGGGCAGTATTGCGAAATTAAGCGTTTCTTGTAGGTCGGACTTCAGTCCGACGCTGTCGTTAACGTTCGGTACCGTGTCGGACTGAAGTCCGACCTACGACCTTGTTTTCGCGGCAGTGGGGAGGCGAAATCGGCAGGCGCTATCCGGCTGTGCAATTTTGCGAGGCAGGGAGCAGGAGGTGTAATGTCATGCCGAAGTTAATGGGCGGCCTTTGCCGGAGCCTTGTGCCTGACCGTCGGGGCCGTACACCGGTGTGGTCGAGTCATTGTTGCGCAGCACTGCAAGCGCCTCTTGTGTCCGCTGCAGGCGCATATTGATGATTCGCCCGTTGAGCTGGTTCAGCTCGCGCGCCTGGGAGGCAAGCGTGGTCAATTGCTGCCAGCTTTGGCCGAGTGGGGTGTCGGTTGTCTGCCGCTGCAGCAGGCCGTCCTGCCCGGTTTGCTGCAGAAGTTGCTGGCGCTGATTCTCGCAGGACTGGATGCCGTTGACGCATTCACCCTTCGCGGCCGTTATCTGGACGATCTCGTCGGCCACTCCTTGGGTCAGCGCCTGCTGTTCGTTACGCAGCAGCTCGGTGAGCCGGGTATAGAGGGCAATCTCCTCTGTCAGCAGTCGCTGCAGTGGGTCGGGTCCGCGAGCGTCCAAGTCCGGCATTTCAGTCTTTCCGGTTGGCAAGCAATTCCTTGACACTCGCGACCAGCTTGTCGGCGATTGCATCCGGATTGATCTTGAACTTGCCTTCCGCAATGGCTTGACGGATTTCGTTGACGCGCGCGCTGTCGATTACCGGCTGTCCGCCCAGACTGCTTTCAATCGCGGAAAGCTTCAGCGAGGCGGATGTCAGCTCGACACTGTCGCCACTTGCTGCGTTGGCAGCGGGGGCTGCTTGCTTCGCTTCACCCGGTGCCGCTTTGCCGGTGCGAGAGCTGCCTGTGGCCGCTATCGGTTTGCCTGAATTGTCGATTTTCACTTTGAGCACTCCATACAGGAATCACGCCGGTGACCCTGAAAACACTGATCCTGACACTGCTATCGGCACGATGCTGAGAATCTTTAAGCCATTTTGCAAAAAATTTTGCCGCTGCTGACGTTATCGCTCCACCGTTACCACCCCGGGGGATTCGGCAATGC
>CALMFQ010000441.1 GCA_937863215.1 uncultured Pseudomonadota bacterium | reverse complement strand
TCGATGTCACGCTTGGCGACCGGCAGGCGCGGCAGGAGCTGGACCGGCCGCAACCGGATGTGGCCCGCATCCACGCCGGCTTTGTCCGCGGCGGCATTCACCCCAACGACGTGCCGCGCATGATCCGCCTCTACCGCTACGGCCGCGACTGGCAGCCGATCACGCAGGCCATCGACATCTGGAGGCGGGCCGATGACGAAATCGACCGGCTGCTGGCACTGGCAGCAGCGATTGACGCGCAAGCGATGCGGCAACAGCCGGCCGATTCGCAGCAACAGGCGGCAGTACGGGCGCTGGATGCGCGCCTCAACACGCTGGAGGAGCAATTCTCGCTGGCGCTCGGCGATGCCACGCGCAAGGCGGAAAACGTACTCAATACGCTGCTGCTGGTCGGCACACTGCTGCTCGCCAGCTTTGGCGTCGGCCTGACGCGCCGCATCGTGCAAACTCAGGCACGCCAGCAACAGGCGCTGGCTGCGAGCGAGCAGCGTTACCGGGTGTTTTTCCAGTCCAGCATCGATCCGGTATTCCTGTTGCACGATGGCGGCGAGATCATCGACGTCAACCCCGCCGCGTGCGAGGCGTTCGGCTACAGCCGCAACGAGTTGATCGGCATGCACCGCAGCCGGCTGATCGACGTAACGCAGGAAAATACCCGCATAGCAACCCGGTCGCGCATCGAACACGGCCGCTACCGCGGCAAGATCGAATACCGGCGCAAGGACGGCAGCCATTTCATCGGCGATGCCTCGCTCGCGCAATTCACCGCTGCCGATGGCGAAATCCGCTACAGCGTGGTGATCCGCGACATTACCGAACAGTTGCGCCAGGAGGAGGAAATCCGCCAGCTCAATACCCGGCTGGAAGAGCGCGTCAGCGCCCGCACTGCCGAGCTGGAACAGGCCAATCGCGAACTGGAGGCGTTCTGCCACTCGATCGCACACGACCTGACCACGCCGCTGCGTGCCGTCAACGGCTACAGCGCACTGCTGGCCGAGGAATACGGCGACCGGCTGGATGCCGCAGCGCATCGCTATCTGCAGCGCACGCGCGAAGCCAGCCTGCGCATGTCGCGCCTGATCGACGCGCTGCTGGGGCTGGCGCGCCACGCCCGCCAGCCGCTGCAACGCAGCAGCGTCGATCTGAGCCGGCTGGCGCTGGAGCTGCTGGCGCAATTGCAGCAGGAACAGCCGCAGCGCGACGTGATTGTCGATATCCAGCCGGGCCTGCAGCTGCAGGCCGACCCGGCGCTGCTGCACGAACTGCTGCGGCAGCTACTGGCGAATGCCTGGAAATTCTCGCGCGACGCCGCGCCGGCGCGCATCGGCGTTGGCCGCGACGATAGCCGGCAGCCGCCAGCGTATTTCGTGCGCGACAACGGCATCGGTTTCGACATGAAATTCGGCAACAAGCTGTTCCGCGTCTTCAGCCGCCTGCATTCGCCCGGCCAGCACGAGGGCACCGGCATGGGGCTGGCGGTGGTGGCCACCATCGTCAACCGCCATGGCGGCAAGGTATGGGCCGAATCGGCCGAAGGCTGCGGTGCAACGTTTTATTTCAATCTCGATGCAACGCCGGCGCAACCGGCCGCAGCCAATCGGGCCAATGCCGCCAGGGTCGGCTGATGCGTGTATCGAGCGCAAACCGGAACCTGGCCGGCCACATCTACCAACCCCAAACCGGAAACCCCATGCTTATGCCCTCCAGACTGATCGCCTGCCTTGCGTTGAGCGGCGTACTGGCGCTGTTCGTCGGCACCGGCCTGCACCCGATGCACGCCGACCCGAATCATGCCCACGCAGCATTTGCCGAATACGCCGCCGATCGCCATTGGGTAGCCAGCCACCTGCTGCAGTTACTCGGCGTAGCGCTGATGGCAGCAGCATTGCTGTTGCTGGCGCAACGCCTGCACGGTAGCCGTGCCGAACCGCTGGCGCGGCTGGCGGCCATGACCACCACCGCCGGCCTGGCGCTGGCGGGGGCGTTGCAGGCGGTTGACGGCATCGCACTCAAAGCCATGGTCGATGCACTGGCAACTGCGCCGGCCGGCGAACATGCGGCGCTGTTCCATGCCACCTTTGCGGTGCGGCAGATCGAAATCGGGCTGGCAAGCATCTCCTGCCTGCTGTTCGGCGTCAGCGTCTGTCTTTACAGCGGTGCGTTGTGGCAGGCGCCACAACGCCCGGCGTGGCTGCCACTACTGGGGCTGGCGAGCGGGCTGCCGACCGCAGCGGCTGGCGCGGCGATGGCGTATGACGGATTTTCCGAGCGGGTGATGCTGATCAATATGCCGGCCAATCTACTGTTACTGGCATGGATGCTGGGACTGGCGTGGCATGCGTGGCATCGGCCACCGGCCGGGGTTTAACGGCTGTAACCGTAACGCTTGTAAATGCCATCGACCACACCGTCCTTTTCCAGCCGGCGCAGCGCCTCGTTCAGCCGCTCCAGCCGTGCCGGCGGCAGATCGCGATTACAGGCCAGGTACATGTCGGTATGGTGGAAAGTCAGCACCGGTTCGATGCCGCCGATGTTCTTCTGCCGCAACAGATATTCACCGATCAGCCTGCCGGTGGCCCACAGATCGATGTGCCCGGCCAGCAGCTTGGGTGGATTGCGCTCGTCGCTGACCGCCACATCGACGATGAAATCGCGTTCGCGCAGATAGTCCACAATCGCATCGCCCTGATAGCTGCCGATACGGTATGCGCGTGCCTCGGCCAGGGTCGCCGGTTTCTGCGGATCGCTGCGGCGCGCGAAAAAGGCCCAGTCGTTATGCACCAGCGGCCCGACCCAGCTGTAGTGCACCTCGCGCTCCGGAGTGCGCGACATCGAGAAGACACAGGTATCCGGTTGTTTTTCCGCCAGGCTGATCGCGCGCTGCCACGGTAACAGGCGCAACGTATACGGCTGATCGACGCGCGCCAGCAGCGCGGCGACGAGATCCACCGACACCCCCTCGATCTTGCCACTGACCGGGTTGCGGTAGTTGAACGGCGGGTATTCCTCGGTGACCAGCTGCAGCGGCCCGGCCAACGCCTGCTGCGCAAGCAGCAGCGCCGCTACAACGATGGCGGGGTAACAGAAAGGCATAATGATCGATAGTCCGGCAGGTGCATGATTTCACTATATGCGATCGGCATCCGTATTACCGGCCAGCTTGGCTACGGACCTGCCGGTGCCCGGAGAAAAAAAACGCCGTGGCGGAGGAAAGCCACGGCGTTGCTACACGCAAAGAATGGGAAGACATGGAGCCCGCAAGCAGGTGAGGAAAGCCTGCGGGCAAGGCGGATAATGCCGCTGCCAGGCTTAACGCAAACTGAACGAAGCCGAAGGTAAGGGCTAGAAGCACATCAGCGGAGCCTAACTTTATGATCTTGTGGCCTATTTGAAACAGCATATTTGTATTTGGCAAGCGTCTATCTAGCATGCAGGTGGGGCCATCCCAATAACCTGGAAGAGGTAATAAATGCTGAAAAGATTCCTTGCAATACTGTCGTTCGTAGTAACCAGCGCTGTTCCGCACAAGCACAACCAGAGCAATCGGCGGTAGATGGCGCTGGGCCAACGAGTGGAAGATTTATCAAAGCCGACGAGCAGAGGCAGCGCAATCCCAAGCAATTCTCGGAGTTTTCAACGCAAAGTGCGGCACGTGAGTCGTTCAGTTCGGTGGCGGCGATAGGCTGGTCTACATCAATTCCGACATCGATAAGAATGGCTGACTGGAATCGCTATTACTTCGGGCCATATTTACGCAATACCGGAACATCAGTAAACGGGACGATGAACACGCTGACGTGGACTGTCAACGTATCTTACTATTCTTGGGCTTGGCAGTACCCCATTGAGGTATTTGTGCTGGGATTTGACGCGGTCGGCACTTATTTAGGTTACGTTTCAGTTGGATACATACAATCATCCGCGACCACGCGAGTACTGGATTTGTCGCCTTACGGTCTGCCCATGAGCACCCAATTCCAATACGCCTTCATGGTTCATGGAGGGGGCTCGCCATATGTTGAGAATCCGCCAACCATCACG
>CALMFQ010000440.1 GCA_937863215.1 uncultured Pseudomonadota bacterium | reverse complement strand
GCCGTGGTATCGCGCAGATCGTCCAGCAACTTGAGAATGCGCGGCTGCGACGCCATCGGCAGCGCGATGTAGATACGCGAGATATCGTTGGCCTTGGCGTATTCGGCAACGCTGGTCAAATCGCCCACCACCGGTGCCGCCAGGCTGTTGCCCAGCCGCTCGCCGCAGCGATCGTCGATAAAGCCCGCCAGATGCATGCCGTACTGGCGGCGCGACTGGATTTCGCCCGCCAGGCGGCGCCCGGTTTCGTTGACGCCGACAACCAGCACCCGCTCCAGGTTCGGCTCGGCGGAAAACAGCCGCTGCAGCAGCATGCCAAGCACGCCATAGCCGGCGAACTGCACCACCGGCGTCGCCAGCCCCCACAGCAGCAGCATCTGCCGGTCGAAACCGCGATAAAAACCAGTGGCATAGCCCAGCAAGCCGAGAATGCTGGCAACGAACAACCAGTTGATCAGCACGTCGATGAACGCACCAAAGCTGAACTGGTGCATCCATTTGCCGGGAAACATCAGCAGGAACAACAGCAGGCACACCACGAAATCCCCGGAGCCAATGCGGCTGCCGGTCCAGCCTGCGGCAATCAGCCACATGCCGATTGCCGCCAGCGGCTCTACCAGCCACTGCACCAGCTCCTTGGCATTGGGGTCGGAACGGAAAAAAATCTGCGTACTGTTTTGTGGCATCACGATAATTCTTGATTGTCGATATCTGTCCTCAACTACCCCAATCAGCCTGCGGCCGGACTGCCCGCGGCTGACACCAGATATCTCCCCCTTGTTTTTTGCTCTTGACTTTTATACAACAAACAGCCTGCGAACCAATACCGGTGCGGCCTGCAGCCTGGCCTGCAAGCACGCACCCAAGCGGCTTGCAGAGGCTCATTCATGCAGCCATGCCGCATTGGCCAGAATCAGGGCGCCGACCGGCTTTCCCATTGCCAGGCATGGGAGATAATCGTTTCCAGCTCGGCAAATTGCGGCTGCCAGCCCAGTTGTGCCTTCGCCCTGGCCGAATCCGCCACCAGCACAGGCGGATCGCCGGCACGGCGCGGGCCGTATTCCAGCGGGATCTGCCGGCCGGTCACCCGTTCTACCGCCTCGATCACCTGCCTGATCGAAAACCCCTGGCCGTTGCCCAGATTGAACTGCGCCGAGCCATTGCCCGCCAGCAAATGCTGGATTGCCAGCCAATGCGCCTCACTCAGATCGGCGACATGGATGTAATCACGGACACAAGTGCCATCGACAGTCGGATAATCGGTGCCATTGACGGTAAGTGCCGCACGCCGTCCCGCTGCAGCCCGCAAGACCAGAGGAATCAGATGCGTTTCCGGGTCGTGACGCTCGCCCAGCCGGCCGTACGGATCGGCACCGGCCGCGTTGAAATAACGCAGGCACACCGATTTCAGGCCATAGGCACGATCAAAATCCGCCAGCATCCGCTCCACCATCAACTTCGACCATCCATACGGATTGATCGGCCGTTGCGGGTGCGACTCGTCAATCCGCTCAGCCTGCGGCTCGCCGAAAATAGCTGCGGTCGAAGAAAACACAAACCGCTTAACCTCTGCCTGGCACATGGCGTCGAGCAGATTCAACGTATTACCGACATTGTTGCGGTAATACCTGGCCGGATCCGCCACCGACTCACCCACCTGGATAAACGAGGCAAAATGCATCACGACATCGAAACGCTGCGTGGCAAACAACTCGCGCAACGCCAGCGTATCGGCCAGATCGCCGACCACCAGCTTACCCGCCAGCACCGCATCGCGATGGCCGGCACTGAGATTGTCGAATACCGTGATGTCGGCACCATGCTGTGCCAGACACGCCACCATATGCGAACCGATATAGCCGGCACCGCCAACCACCAGAACATTCATCGCCAAACCGATTCCTCACCCCACTCAGCGGGACAAACAGGCAAAAGCCGGGCACAACCCCGCGCACCGGGCTCCGGGCGGACGCTGCCCACCCTGCCCGATCACTTCACCGGCTGCGCACGGCCGATCGGGTAATACTCGAAGCCCGATTTGGCCAGCATGTCCGGCTGATACAGATTACGCCCGTCAAAGATCACAGCATTATTAAGGCTGGCACGAATCGCCTCGAAATCCGGGCTGCGGAATTCCTTCCACTCGGTCAGGATCAGCAACGCATCGGCGCCCTGCAACACTCCACCGGACGACTTGCCAAAGCCCAAACCGTTCCAGCCTTCGGTCATGCGCTCGGCTTCGTGCGTTGCCACCGGATCATAGGCCACCACCTTGGCACCACGGTCCAGCAGCGCGCGGATCACCACCAGGCTCGGCGCCTCGCGCATATCGTCGGTGTTCGGCTTGAACGCCAGGCCCCACATGGCAAAAGTCAGACCGGACAGATTGTCGCCAAAGCGCGCCAGTACCTTATCCACCAGCACCGACTTCTGCGCCTCGTTGGCGGCCTCGACCGCTTCCAGCACGCGCAATTTCAGACCCGCCTCTTCGCCGGTGCGTTGCAGCGCCTGCACATCCTTGGGGAAGCACGAACCACCGTAACCCACCCCCGGATAGAGAAAGTGGAAACCGAT